>DASTSF010000440.1:0-5402 GCA_035760825.1 Bacteroidia bacterium | reverse complement strand
CGCCGGGACGAGATTGATCCCGATGTAGGCTTCCGCACGGCAGTATTTCGGCGTGTACCACGCGATTCCCCAATGGAAAAGTCCGTAGCCGGAGTTGAAGAACAAGCCGATCGCGGAAGAATGGATCGCGAAGATGGCGTTGATGTCGCTGATCGGGTAGAACATCCATTCCACGCTCACCGGTCCGACGATGTCGGCGAGCAGGCGGTGAAGCGGCTGCGTGGGTTGAAGCCCGATGTTGAAGCTGATGCCGGGCCCGAATGAATAATGCGTGTAGTCGATGTGCCCGAGGTGTATGACGGGAAGCGCCGGTGAAATGGATTTCATCGCCATGGTCTGCCTGTTCGATTTGTTCGGGATGTTCACCGAAAGCAGGCCCGACTGGAAGCGCACATACAGCGCGTACCACGTAACGCTTCCTTTTTTCCGGATGAGGATGCGGTACTCTTCCCACTCGCGTTTTTTTACTTTGCCCATCCGTTCCAGGAAATGTGTTGCCGTTGTGGAATCGCTGATGAGCGGAAGGAACCGCACGCTGTCTTCCAGGTCGCTGCTTTCGAAAACAAAGATGAAATTCCCGGGGAGGTTCATCAGCGAATCGTCGCCCGTATCCACGGCGCGGAGCACGAGCGTTTCACGTGTAAGCAGCGAAATATGTGCGCTCCTGCCGGGATCCGCGCTTCGTATCGAATGTTTGGACGGTTCCTGCAGTCCTTCCGTGAAATCCGCCGTGCGTTTTACGGTCGCCCCGTCCATGCGCAGCACCTGGAGGAAATAAGGTGCATGCAGCGAATCTGTTCCCATCGCTGAAATGCGCAGCGTGATGAGCAGAAGGGCGGCGAGCGAAACGGTTTTTTTCATTGTGGAATGATCCGGACAATGAAATTAGGCCAGGCGCGCCTGCCGTTCCCGTTGCGGGGAACGGATGTTTTAACCGTGCGTTGTTAAGAAAGGGAAATTTATTTCTTCAGCACTTTGAATTCCACCCGGCGGTTCAGCTGTCTTCCTTCGTCGGTGTCGTTCGTGGCGATGGGCTTGTCGAAGCCGTAGCCGACGTACGTCAGCCGCTTCTCATCGATCCCCTGGCTGACGAGGTAATCGACAACGGCCTTCGCGCGGTCCTGCGAAAGTTTTTTGTTGTAATCGGCTGTTCCGCGGTTATCCGTATGTCCTGAAATTTCTATTTCGAGCGTGGGATTCGCCTTCATCAGGTTGACGAGGTTGTTCAGCTCGGCGTACGATTCCGGCCGCAACGTGGCTTTGTTGTAATCGAAGAAAATATTGTTCAGCACCATCTTGTTTCCCACTTCGATCTTCTGCATCGCAATGTTCTTCTGCACTTCGTGGTACGACGACGTATCGGGAATATTGAAATTCTCGGAATGGAAAAGATAGTTGTTCGCCGAAACGGTGATGTTGTAATTTTTTCCCGACGGCAGCGAAAGAAGATATTGCCCGCTCGCGCTGTTGGAATTCACCTGCGCGACGAGCTCGTTCTTTTCGTTGTCGAATACCTGTATCGTCGCCTGCAGGGGCTGGTGCGTGAGCGAATCGGTGATGACGCCTTTCAGCAGCGTCAGCCTCGGTCCGCGGTCGGCAACTTTTTTATCAACGGGCGTGAACGTGATCTCGTACAGGTCGCGTTTGCCTTTATTATCCGCCTGCGCGTTGCAGCTGTAATAGGCTTTTTTACCGCTGGCCGTGAGCACGAAGAACAGATCGTCGCCCGTGGTGTTGATCGGTTGGCCCAGGCTGACCGCGGTTGTCCACATGCCATTCACGCGTACGGATTTGTACACGTCGTACCCGCCGAGACCGCCTCTTCCTTTCGAGCTGAAGTAAAGCGTCACACCGTCGGGGTGAATGAAAACACCTTCTTCGTCATCGGGCGTGTTGATCGCTGCGCCGGGATTTATGGGCGTGCTCCATTTTCCGTCTGCGCCGAGTGTGCTGATCCAGATGTCGCGTCCGCCCAATCCGCCGGGACGGTCGCTGACGAAATACAGTGTTCTTCCGTCCGGCGAAAAGCTCGCGCTCGATTCGTGGTAAGGTGAATTGATCGGGTCGGGGAGAAGCTCCGGTTCCGACCACTGCAAACCGTCGAGATGACTTTCCCAGATGTTCCCGTTGCCGGTTTCATCGTCGCGGTAAATGAGCATGCGCTGCCCGTCGTTGGAAAGCCCGAGCACGGACGTATGACGTCCTTCCACGTTGATCGGTGACGGAAGTGCGGAAGGGGCTTCCCATTTTCCTGCCTGGCTGTTGAAGCGCGAGAGGTAAACGGTTTCCTTGCTTTCCTTGTTCTTCTTTTTTTCTTTGTCTGTCACCGGGCGGCGCGACGTGAACAGCATGATGCTTCCGTCGGCGGAGATCACCGGCGTGTATTCTTCGAACGCGGTGTTGATATCGCTGCCGAGATTGGTGATGGTGGTCTTTACAGAATCCTCCTGCGCCGCCAGCGGGGAACTGCCGGCGACGACGAGGAGGAGGAGAATCAAAAGAAAACGGGAACCGGACATGGATCAGATCATGGATTTGCTCGTGTCGGATCCGAACGGGTTCGGGAAGACGAAGCGGATAAAAAATTCCATTCCGCCACGCGCGTGACTGACGGTTTTTAAAGTCGAAGTGTTGAGGTCGTAGCTGAACCCGGCTGCGTAGCTCGAGTATTCGAACATCGTCGTGAGGATGAGCGCATCTTTCGTACGCATGTAGCCGCCGAGAGAAAACGCAGACGCTTTTTTGCGGCCCGTGTATTTGGATGATTCGCTGAGAATGTATTTCAGGTTGACACCGGGCGTGAGCTCTTTCTGCGGACCCTGCATCACGAAAAGGAAAGAAGGCTCGATGCAGAGGTTGCTGTTGCCGGTTCCGAAGGAAGCCCATCCGTGCGCGACGATCTTCGGATCGAGACGCTCGTTCGCATCACCGTAGAAAGAATATTTCGGTCCGTGCGGATGGAACATCGCGACGCCGAAATCGAGCTTCACGCCGTCGTTGGCGGTCATGTACTTTTCTCCTTTTCCATAATACCAGTTGATGCCGACGCCTGCGTCCGGGAGGTTGTAATTCTGCGTGGCCATGTTCTCGCCGCTCGCAAGATTGGGATTGAACGCCGTGCCGTCGTACTGGCTGCCCCATTGCTGGTTACCGGTACCGATGCTGCGCTGCATGAATCCGCCCATCAGGCCGATGGAAATTTTATTGTTCGCGTCCGGCGCAAGGATCGCGGAAGCGGAAAGTCCCACCTGCGTGGTTTTCATTCCCACATCGCCTGCTTTATCGTTGAAGACATTCAGCCCGAGGCCCATGTACGCTTTGCGCTTGTCGCTTTTGAAAAGCGAAACGTCGCCGCTGAACGCCATCGTTTTGTACGGAGACGCAACAGACTGCCACTGGTCTTTGTAATTGAGGATAATGCGCGTGCTGAACGGAACGCCGGCGCGTGCGGGATTCAGCATCACGGGCGTTTCATTGAACATGGAATAGTGAATGTCCTGCGCGTTCACGGAAAATGCGGCAAGTGTTAGCGCAGCCGTGAAAAATATTTGCGTGATTCCTGTTTTCATGGAATGGATTTTTTAAAAATTTATTTCACGAGACTGACGTTGCCTTTCTGATCGATCTCCGTCCCGGTGAGTGATGTCCCGGTAAGAACATAGACGAACACGGCAGGATCCAGCATTTTTCCTTTGTAGGAACCGTCCCATGCGTCGGCCGGGTTAGTGGATTCGAAAACAACTTCGCCCCAGCGATCGTAGACCACGAGATGGTATTCTTTCCAGCATCCGCCGTACACTTTGAAGACATCGTTGCTGCCGTCGGCGTTCGGCGAGAAAATATTCGGGACGAAGACCGCAGCGCCGCAGCCGTCATCAACGCTGACCGTGACGGAATCCATCGCTGTGCATCCGTTCGCGTCGACGACGGTGACATAATAAACCGTGGTTACCGTAGGCGATGCGTCGGGGTTCTGGCAGTTCGTGCAGCTCAATCCTGTTGAAGGCGACCACGTATAAGCCGTTCCGCCTGATCCGCTCAGCTGCGCGGAAGCTCCCAGCGTGATGGTCTGGTCGCTGCCGGCGTCAGCCGCGGGCGGTGCGTTTACGCTGACGGTGAACGTCGCGGTGTCGGCGCATGTTCCGACAGAGACGATGACGGAATACGTTGTGGTGGAAGATGGCGTGACAATTTCCGTCGCTGAATTTCCGCCGGAGCTCCACGCATACGTGCCGCCGCCTGTGGCTGTCAGCGAAACCGGGGAACCCATGCATGTGGTGGAACTGCCGGTGATGTTCGCTGTCGGCGGCGGATTTACCGTGACCGTCACTGTGGCGGAATCAGAACATCCGCTTGCGTTTGTTCCTGTTACGGTATACGTCGTAGTGCCCGCTGGCGGCGTAACGTTTACGGAAGAAGAAGTCGAGCCGGTGCTCCACGACCACGCCGAAGCGCCGGAAGCTGACAGTGTTGTGTTGTCGCCCACGCATAATGTCGTGTTGCCGGAAACGGAAATGGCGGGCAGTGCGTTCACCACAACAGTGGCTGTTGCTGTTCCCGTGCAACCGTTGGCATCCGTTCCGCTCACGGTGTAAGTCGTGGTGGAAGAAGGTGTGACGGTTTCACTTGCGTTCGTTCCGCCGCTCGACCAGCTCCAGGTGTTCGCGCCGGAAGCGGAGAGTGTTGCGGAAGCGCCCGCGCACACGGTGTCGTTCGCTGAAGCGAGCGTGATCACCGGGAGCGGGTTGACCGTGATGTCGATCGTAGTTGAATCGGTGCAGCCCGCTGCGTTTGTTCCGACGACAGTGTAGGTCGTATTCGCAGAAGGAGAAACGGAAACGTTCGTTCCCGTAAGACTTCCGGGTTGCCATGCATACGTGGACGCGCCGTTGCCGGTAAGCGTGACGGAGCTTCCGTTGCAGGTTGACATAGAGCTGGCGGTTGCTGTCACCGTCGGACTTGTGCCAACGTTCACGGTTGTCATCACCGTATCCGTGCATCCGTTTCCGTCCGTTCCCACCAGCGTGTACGTTGTGGTGGAAGACGGGGAATCCGTGACCGAGCTTCCGGTCTGATTGACCGGCTGCCATTCATACGTGGAAGCGCCGGTTGCATTCAGCGTAACGCTTCCTCCATTGCAGAGCGAAGAAGACGAAGGTGTGACGGTAACGGAAGGCGAAGGATTGACCGCAATGGAAATAGTCGTCGTGTCCGCGCAATTGGTGCCGCTTGTTCCGATGACCGTGTACGTTGTTGCAGAAGACGGAGAAACAGTGACAGAAGATCCCGATAAATTCCCGGGCTGCCAGTTATAGTTCGTTGCGCCGGAAGCCGTGATCGTTGTTGTCGTTCCTGCGCAGACCGTGGAAGATGTTGCGGAAGTGGAAACGGTGACCGGCGTG
>DASTSF010000439.1:0-2429 GCA_035760825.1 Bacteroidia bacterium | reverse complement strand
GGATGGGTACAAGGAAGATTTTGATGTGGACAGCACTACTGTTTCCGTTACCGGCAAATACCAGTTCTGGAACTTTTTTGTGGGTCCGTATTATTCTTTTCCAATGAACAAGCTGACGATCGATCTGCGCTTTGTCGCAGGCCTCGTGCACGCTTCGACACCGGAATTCAAGGTGGACCTGGAAGACCAGATGAATGCGACATTTTACCAGCGGTCATCCACTTCAAATGCGTTCGGCTTTCAGGCTGGCGCGGGGCTGAGATACCAGCTTGCAGGAGGATTGTGCGCAAAGCTGAATGCGGATTATTACTACGCACACCCGGATTTTATGATCACGAACGATAACCGTGTGAATTCAGCGGGAAGATTACTCACCGAATACAAAGAGCCCGTTTCAATGATTAATCTGAACATCGGTCTCGCTTACCAGTTCGGAAAATAAAAACGCGTGGTGGTTTTGGCAGAAGGCCCCGCCGTAACCGGCGGGGCTTTTTGTTTAAAATATCAGTTCCTTACAACGAATTTCTGCCGGGAAATCCTGCCGCCGGCTGTTTCGACTGTCGCGATATAAAATCCCGGGGCAAGCATCGAGATGTCAACGTCCGTTTTGCGTGAATTTATTTTTTCCTCTTTCAGCAGCTGGCCGTTCACGGAATAAATGCTGAACGTGGCGGGAAGGGAAAGCTCCTGCTCCTGTTCTATTTCGATCGTAAGCGAATTCTGTGCGGGATCGGGATAAACCGAGAAGAAGGGATGGTGCAGGTCATGCTCTTCGATGCCGACGCCCGCTGCGCCGAGATAAACGCCCACGCCGCCGGCATAATTTCCAATAACAAGGTCCGGGATCGTGTCGCCGTTCAGGAATGTCACGCACGGAGAAATGCGCAGCCCGAGATAGGAATCGACGTACATCGAATCAGTGAGCGTGAAATTGCCGGAGAGATTCTGGTCGATGTTGTCGAAGCGGTAAAGATAGCCGCGCTCGGAACCGACCAGCAGCTCGTATTGCCCGTTATTATCCCACAGCCAGGGAACGCTGTAGCCCGTGATGTTGCCGGTGATGTTGACGAAAAATCCGCCGAAGAGATTGTTCACGAGCGCAAAATTCGGCGCCGTCGCTGTTCCGATGTTGCGGTAATAATTCACATTGCCCGATTGCTCGCCGATCAGCAGGTCGGGCAATCCGTCGCGATCGACGTCCACCAGCTGCGGTGCTGCGTTGTTGCCGACGTCGATACCCATGTAATTCGTTTGCACGAGCACGAAATTGTTATTCGGTCCCGGGTCTTTCCGGAAGTACGTGAGTTTGCCCGATGCATCGCCGACGATCATGTCCATATCGCCGTCCCCGTCGACGTCGCCGAATGTAGGAACAGGGCAGATGATGCCGGTTGAGTTGGCGTGAAGGTCCAGGAAATCGCGCGTCACCAGGGTAAACGAAGGAGACGACGCGCTGCCTGTATTTTCATAGAACGCGATTTCCGAAGGATACGTGGTGGCGCTTGCGTAATAGCCGTAATTCCCGATGAACATGTCCATGTCGCCATCGCCGTCGTAATCAAAGAAACGCGGATACGCTCCTTCGCCCACGTCGATCATGTTATCCTGGAGGAAATCATCCTGCACATAAGTGAGCACAACAGAATCGGTGGTGCCGGTGTTGCGGTAATACCACGCGCTGGTGAAATTTGCAGAAGAGTTCGGCGCATTCGGAGCGAAGATCACGTCTTTGTTCCCGTCGTTGTTTACGTCGAGGTGGAAGGCTGCGTTGAACATGTTCATGTTCAATGGCGTGTCATAGGAAGGATAAGTCGGATCGGTGAAATCCATTTTTGCAAAAGAGCTGTCGCCGCCGTTGCGGCCATAAACGATGTACGGGTTCGTGATGTCGCCGATGAGAATATCCTGGTCGTTGTCGCCGTCCGTGTTGATGCATTCCATGCAGGAGCCGTTGTGCATGCGGTAAGGTGAAACGGAATTTCCTGTCCACCCCGCGATCTGTGGCGGCGAGCAGGTATCATTAAGCGAAATGTGCGAGTTGAACGGATCTTCGGCAAAATCGCCCCAGCAGCCGGTTTGCAGCTTGTAGATAAGACTGTCGCATCCGTAGCCCATTTCTTCGCTCATGTTGCGGTGGAATTCAACGTGCACGCCGCTTGCATCGTACGTAAGAACATCCATGTCGCCGTCGTGATCGATGTCGCGGATCGCGGGAATATCGACGCTCGTCACCCAGAGCGCTTCTGGCGGAGGCGAACTGTTCGGGTAATAATCTGACATGATCAGCGGGTCCACGAGCTGGAACTGCAATCCGCCTGCGATCGTGGAAACGTTTTTGTACACGCGGATCCCGCCGCTGCCGCTCGAGGCGTAACAGAAAATATCCATCTTGCCGTCGCAGTTGTAATCGCGCAGCAGCACCCATTCGT
>DASTSF010000438.1:0-6932 GCA_035760825.1 Bacteroidia bacterium | reverse complement strand
GCGGTCGCCGAACATCCGCTGGCGCTTGTTCCGGTGACGGTATAGGTTGTTGTGGAAGTCGGGTTTACCGTTACAGATGATCCGGAAAGATTTCCGGGCATCCAGCTGTAAGTTGAAGCGCCACTTCCGGTGAGCACCGTGCTGTCACCATTACAGATCGTAGTGCTGGAAGCGGAAGCTGTTACGGTCGGCAGGGGATTCACGCTTACTGAAACAGTCGCCGTGCTCGAGCATCCCGGGCCGCTGGAGCCGGTCACAGTATACGTTGTATTCGATGTCGGTGAAACCGAAACAGACGTTCCTGAAAGACTTCCCGGCATCCACGTATAGGTTGCGGCTCCCGAACCAGTGAGTGTCGAGCTGCCTCCTGTGCAGATAGAGGGATTCGAAGCAGAAGCGGTGACCACCGGCGGTGCGCCGACTATAACGGTAACGGTAGATGTGGAAGAACATCCGCCGCTGGTTCCTGTGACGGTATAAGTTGTGGTGCTTGCCGGGGTTGTCGTCCACGGCTGGCCGTTATGGTTACCCGGCATCCAGTTATAGGTGGTTGCGCCCGTTGCGCTCAGTGTTACACTGTTTCCGGTGCAGATCGAAGAGCTGGAGGCTGTGGCTGTTACCGTTGGTGTCGGGTTTACCGTAACCGTTCTTGTTGCCGTATTCGTGCAACCATTGGCAGCCGTTCCTGTCACCGTGTACGTCGTTGTAGATCCGGGCGTAACGGAAACCGGGGAACCGGAAAGACTTCCGGGCATCCAGGTGTAGGACGTTGCTCCGCTCGCGGTAAGCGTAGAACTGCTTCCCGAGCAGATTGTAGCGGGCGATGCGGTTGTGGTTACCGTGGGTGACGGATTTACCGTGATGGTCAGCGTAGCTGTGTTCGAACAGGTTCCCGATGTACCCGTCACCGTGTAAGTTGTTGTCGATGCCGGAGAAACGGAAACGGATGTTCCTGACAAGCTTCCGGGCATCCAGGTGTAGGACGTTGCTCCGCTTGCCGTAAGCGTAGTGCTGCTTCCGTTGCAGATCGTTCCCTGTGAAGCGGTAGCTGTTACGGTCGGTGTCGGGTTAACAGTTACAGTTCTTGTTGCTGTATTCGTACAGCCGTTGGCCGCTGTTCCCGTCACTGTGTATGTGGTCGTAGATCCGGGAGTGACAGATACGGGGGAACCGGAAAGACTTCCCGGCATCCAGGAATACGTTGAGGCTCCGCTGCCGGTCAGTGAGCTGCTGCTTCCGGAACACACAGTTGCCGGTGATGCGGTTGCCGTCACTGTGGGAGTAGCATTAACAGTAATAGCTTGCGTAGCAGTGGAAGAACATCCGTTCGCCGCCGTGCCCGTCAAAGTATATGTTGTTGTGCTGGCCGGCGTAACGGTGACCGGAGAACCGCTCAGGCTTCCCGGCATCCATGCATAAGTTGATGCACCTCCTCCCGTAAGCGTAACGCTGTTACCTGAACAGACAGATGTTCCCGAAGGCGTGATCGTAACGGTGGGCGAGGGAAGAATAGTAATTGTTTGCGTGGTCGTTCCGGTACCGGAAGCATTTGTTGCCGTGTGCGTGACGGTATACGTTCCTGCCGTATTCCAGACCACGCCCGTTACGTTCTGGGAAGTGGAAGACGCTGGCGTTCCGCTGGGGAATGTCCATGTCCAGCTTGTAGGAGTTCCCGAAGAGGCGTCCGTGAAATTGACAGGCGTTCCGGCGCATGCGCTGGTTACGCTCGCCGTGAAGTTGCCGTTGGGAATTGCCGCAGCCGTTCCTGTGATGTTGATATTATCGACGTACAGGATATTTCCATAGTGACCGCGATTGCGGAAAACAATAAGCACACTGCTTTGCCCGGCGTAAGTGTTCAGGTTCACCGCGTCATTTCTCCACTGTGCGTTCGTCGGTGTAAATGCGGTTGTCTGCGGGGCGACAGTTTCAAGCGTGGAGCCGCCTTTCAGGTAAACGGAATTCCACGTGGTTCCGCAGTCGGTGGAAACAAGCACTTCGAGCGAGTCGCAATAAGTGACGAGATCGTATGGAGCATACGCCACATCGAATGTCAATGAAAGTGTACTGTAGCTGCTGCAGTCGAGGCGCGGGGCCCACATTTCATCCTGTGCACCGGCCACGTCGTTGTTGTAGTTGTCGAACATCGCACTCTTCGTGCTGTTGTAGCCGACACTTGCCTGCGCCCAGAAAATCCCGTCGTTGTTGATGTTCTTTGCCGTCCAGCCTGTCGGCAGGAATGTGGCTGCTTCAAAGCCTTCCACCAGCGGCGGAGATTGTGAACCGAGAACCGTGATGTAGGAAACCTGGTTATTCGTGTTGCTTCCGTTCGCGTTCGTGGCCGTCAGCGATACGCTGTAAGTTCCGGGTGCCGAATAAGTCACGGTCGGGTTCTGGGACGTGGATGTGGCCGGAGATCCGCCCTGGAATGTCCAGCTCCAGGATGTGGGATTGAAGGAAGACTGATCGGTGAACTGCACAGGATTTCCTGCGCAGACGATCTGCGTATTGGCTGTGAACTGCGCCACAGGCGGAAGCGTTCCCGGGTTGTAAATGTCGGTTTCCCACACTCCGCGGCCGTATGTTGCAGCACGAAGCTTTCCTGTTGCGGCATAAATTTCAAGATCATAAACAGGCGCATTCGGCAGCGCCGTAAAATACGGCTGCCACGATGTAAAGCTGTTATCCATATAATAAACGCCGACATCGCAACCGACGTAAACGGCTTCTGTCGCGGAACCCGAAGGATCAAAACGAACGCAGTTGACAGGAAGGTTGGGCAGCCCGGTGGAAATATTCGTCCACGACGTTCCTCCGTTGGAGGTTTTGAAAACTTTATTGCCCGAAGAATAGCCGGAGAATGTGACGTAAACCGTATTCGGATCATTGGGTTTTACATCAACGCGGGAAATAGATGCGCTTCCCACCGGAAGTGTTCCCGTAACCGTGGTCCACGACGTTCCCCCGTTGGTGGTTTTAAACAAACCGGTTGCGCGGGCAACGTAGATCACCTGGTTGTTCGATGGCGCTACTTTGAAATCCACGATTGTTCCCGACGGAGAAGCCGGGAGCGCAGTGAGCTGCGACCAGCTTGTTCCCTGGTTGGTTGATTTGAAAAGGTTCGTTCTTCCGCAGTAAATCGTGTTGGCGACAGACGGATCCTGGTACCACGGCGTTACCCACGGTGCTGTTCCCGACAGGCCGGATGTGATGCCGGACCATGACGCCCCTCCGTTCGTCGTCCTGTTAAGCGAACCCTGGTATTGCTCTCCATACATGACGTTGTTGTTCGTCCTGTCGATGAAGCAGTCCATGCCGTCGCCGCCCATTGTGACGCCGTATGTTGCGCCATTTTTGATATTGGTTCCGTTGTCCTGGTGGCCGGTGATCCAGATATTTGCATTTGAACCCGAAAGCCCGATGCGGTAAGGCTGCGCAATGCACAGGTTGTTGCTGAGATCGCTCCACGCACCGCCCGTGTTTGTCGTTTTGAAAACGCCGCCGTCGCTGGTGGCGAAATAAGTGCTGCCGCTCCCGGGAAGATAATTCAGGCTATGCACGTCCGCATGAATGAACGGAGCACCGCTTCCGGTCCACTGTGCATTGAGTGTCCACGAGGTTCCGCCATTGGTGGTGCGCCAGACATTCACTCCGCCGACGATGACCGCATTCGCATTGGTCGGATCGGCGTCAATGGAAAGATCGTACCACCCTTGTCCGCCGGTGTCGTTTCCTGCGCTGGCCCAGCCGAGAATGTTCGAGGGAGAAGAAACCGTCACCTGCGTGAATGAAGTTCCTGAGTTGGTCGATTTGTAAAAGCCGTAGAAGCCGTCGTTCGCAGCGCTGCCGGCCACCATGTAGATGTATGCGCTGTTGGCTGCTGTTACGGCAATGGCCATGCGGTCAACGGAAGTGTTCGCCGGAAGACCTGACGTGATGTTCGTCCACGTAACGCCGCCGTCGGTTGACTTGTAAAAACGCGTTCCGCAGGCGTAAACCGTGTTCGGCGTTCCCGGCATGAATTCTCCGTCTTTCACGGAAGCCGTCGAAACCTGTGTCCACGAAGTGCCGCCGTTGGTCGTTCTCCAGATCCCCGCATTCGAGAATGCCATGATGATCTGCGGGTTCGACGGATTGATGAGCAGCTTGCTGATCACACGTCCCTGGTTGACCGTCCAGTTAAGCCCGGTTGTATTCCACGTGCTTCCTCCGTCTGTCGATTTCATCACACCGATTGAATAGGTGTCGCCCGCATCGCCGTCGCCTGTGGCGAGGTACATGACCTGCGTATTCGTGGGATCAATAACAACATCCGTTGCGCCGACCACGGTGAGAAAATCCGTGTTTGTTGTCCAGCTGGAGCCGCCGTTGGTTGACTTCCACAGTCCGCCTGCGGGAGCGCCCACCCAGAGAATATTCGTGTTCGTCGGATCGAAACGCAGAAAATTCACGCGGCCTGCGCCACCACCGCCCGGACCTGCGCCCGAAGGAGCTCCTGTGGGTCCGGCGAAAGTCCATGTGCTGGTCATGATCGAATTCTGCGGATTCGCTGTGCGCTGATTGCTGTTGCCGTTTCCCTGCTGGTACTGGCCCATAGCGGCGGGATTGCTGTTGAGGTAATCCTGGAAGCGATCCCACGTTGTTGAAGGAAGTGTAATGTCGCCGGAAGGATACACGCGCGGCGCCATGAAATCTTCCCAGCGCTTGAAAAGCACATAGCTTTCCATGTCCTCTTCGCTTTCCGCGCCCTGCTGCCCGCTCACGCCCTTGCCTGCGCTGGTCTGCTGTCCCGACTCGCGCCGCTGTTCCCGTTCGATCTCGCGCTGCTTGAAGCGCATGTCATGATTGAACTGCTGCTGGATCTGGTAAAAGCTCATCTCGGGATGATCCATCGGCTGTTTCCAGACGGCCGTTTGGGAATGAAGATTTCCGCAGAGCAGCAGGAGAGCGGAGAAAGAAATCGCTGAGTAAAATTTCCTGGTCATGGTGTGTGGCTTTGTATTTTAAATAGGGAATGGAAAAAAATTTTTCCATAGCCCCGATCATGAATTGCAAAAAGCCGGTCAAAATAAAATCAAACAGATAATAACCCCGGCAATCTCAAGTTTACGCTTTATTTTGCTAAAAATCAAGCACTTTCGACGAGTATTGAGATTTTATCGGCGAAAGCAAATTCCGGTATTGTTCAAAACAGATAACAAAGAACTGTTCATTAAATGACTTTAATACGCGGAACAACGCTTTTAGGTTTTTATAGTTTAGCTCAACTAATACGCTCTTTTATATGGCGATGGAGAAAAAAATTTTCGTGCTTGACACGTCTGTGATTATCTATGACCACAACGCAATTAAAAATTTCAAGGAACATGATGTAGTAGTTCCGATCACCGTCCTCGAAGAGCTGGACAATTTCAAAAAGGGAAACGACACAAAGAATTTCGCGGCGCGCGAATTCACCCGCTATATTGATAAAATTTCCGGCCGCAATACGCTGCAGGATTGGGTGAACATCAACGGCAAAGGCCACGGCATGTTCAAGATCGAGATGAACATGTCGACAAAGATCGACGCGGAAAAAATTTTCGGGGAACGGAAAGCGGATCACCGCATCATCAACTCGGCGCTTTTCCTTTCGGAAACGAATCCCGGAAGGAAAGTGGTGCTGGTCACGAAAGACATCAACCTTCGGATCAAAGCGAAATCGCTCAACCTTGCGGCGGAAGATTACGAAACGGGAAAGATCAAAAACCCGAATGACCTGTATACGGGGGCATCGGAGATGGAGCGGGTTTCCGCGGCATCGGTGAGCGAACTGTATGAAAAAGGATTTACGACGACGCAATCCGTACTGAAAAAAACGAAGGCGCTCGCCAATCACTATTATATCCTGAAGAGCGGCCAGAAATCCGTTCTCGCACGGCACAACCCGGTGACGCACCTGATGGAACGGGTGAAAAAGGAAATGGCTTTTCACATCACACCGCGTAATGCCGAGCAGACGTTTGCGCTCGACGCCATATTGCGTCCCGACATCCGGCTGGTGACGATACAGGGCGTTGCAGGAACGGGAAAAACGCTTCTTTCCCTGGCCGGTGCGCTGGAGCAAAGAAGAAATTACCACCAGATCTACCTCGCGCGCCCCATCGTTCCGCTGAGCAACAAAGACATCGGCTATCTTCCCGGTGACATCAAATCGAAGCTGAATCCGTACATGGAACCGCTGTGGGATAATCTCAAATACATCAAGAGCCAGTTCGCGGAAAAGGACAAGGAGTTCAAGCAGATCAACGAGATGGTTGAAAATGAAAAGCTCGTTGTGTGCCCGCTCGCCTACATACGCGGAAGAAGTCTTTCGAACGTGTTCTTCATCGTGGACGAAGCGCAAAATCTTACACCGCACGAAGTGAAAACCATCATCAGCCGTGCGGGAGAAAATTCCAAGATCGTTTTCACCGGCGATATTTTCCAGATCGATACGCCGTACCTCGATACGCAGTCGAACGGACTTTCGTACATGATCGATCGTCTCAAAGGAAAAGAGCTGTATGCGCACATCACCCTGCACAGGGGTGAACGGAGCGAGCTGGCGAACCTGGCGAACGATTATTTGTAACCGCGGTTATGATCCCGCCGGAAGCTTTTTGCTTCCGGTGTTGTAATGCGCCACAGCCGGTTTTTCAGCTCTCTTTTCAGGCTCATCGTTTCCATTGCGGGACTTTTCCATTGAAAAACATCCCAGCGGAAATCCTCATTTTACCGGCAACATAAGAGGTTTTCGATCCACATTAAAATGCTATAAATCAACACAATAAAATATTTGCCATTACAATATGTGTATATACATATAAAATACATATCTTTGTTCTGTCTTTCAAACGAAACAACAAACTCAAAAACATAGTACCATGAAAACCAAATGGACGATCGACCCG
>DASTSF010000437.1:0-3007 GCA_035760825.1 Bacteroidia bacterium | reverse complement strand
AATAACCCATCCGGTCTGTTTCGCCGTACCGTACGCGCAAGGAAGTTTCTGCAATGAACATGCGGGATTGTTAAGAATTTGCGTTCGTGCTAAATTCAGAAAAAAAGCGCTGCACAAACACATATCTCGCTTTTATTGGGTAAACTTGTAATAGTCCCATGCGCTTTACAAGGTTTGTTTTCCCGGCCCTTTTCCCGGCAGCTATTCTTGCCTCTGCCTGTCATCCTCCCGCACACGTCACGCAGGTGGACGCGCAATATGTGCAGATGGATGCGAAAACGGATCAGCATGATTCGGTTACTGCCGCGATCATCGCACCTTACCGCGTCTCCATGGAAAAAGAAATGGATGAAGTGCTGGTGAAAAGCGATTCCGCGATGACTAAAGACGGGACGACGGAATCGAAGCTGGGAAATTTTGTCGCCGACGTATGCCTCACGGTGACCAACGACAGCTTTGGAACGAACGGTCATCCCGCTGCCGACATCTGCCTGTTCAACAACGGCGGGCTCCGCTCTTCGCTTCCGGCCGGGAACATCACGCGCGGCAATATTTTCGAGCTGATGCCGTTCGATAACGAGATCGTCATCCTTACCCTCTCCGGCCAGAAAATGTGGCAGCTGATCAGGTACGTTTGCGCAACGGGCGGAGAACCGGAAGCGGGAATGAAGCTCGGCATCCGCCCGGATAAAACACCGGGCAGCGTGCTCATCGGCGGCGTTCCGTTCGATTCCACTCGCACGTACAAAGTGCTTACGTCGGATTACCTCGCGAACGGCGGAGACAAAATGAATTTCTTTTCCGCGCCGCTGGACATGCAGACCACCGGCTACCGCATACGCGACGCACTCATCAATTACTGCGTGAATGAAAACAAAAAAGGTCACACACTCAGCAGCCGCCTCGACGGGAGGATCTACTATGAAACAAAATAGGCGCGATTTCCTCAAAGCGGTTTCCGGTGCAGCATCGCTGCTCGGGCTCGGCGCATTCACCTCGTCGTTCCGGAAAGCGGGAAAAGACAACCGCGTCCGTCTTGTCATTCTTCACACGAACGACGTGCACAGTCATATCGATCCGTTCCCCGACACCGATCCGAAATATCCCGGGCTCGGCGGAGTGGAACGGCGCGCAGCGCTCATCAGCCAGGTGCGCAGGGAAGAAGAGAACGTGCTGCTCCTCGACGCAGGAGATATTTTCCAGGGCACGCCGTATTTCAACATGTACGGAGGCGAAGCGGAGATGAAGCTGATGACGGCGATGGGATACGAAGCGTCCGCGATCGGCAACCATGATTTCGACGGGGGACTCGACAATCTCGCGAAACAGCTGGAGCATGCATCGTTCCCGCTGCTCTGCGCGAATTACGATTTCACCGGCACACCGATGGAAGGAAAAACGCAGCCGTATAAAGTTTTCAGCAAGGGCGGACTCAGCGTCGGTGTGTTCGGACTCGGTATCGAGCTGGCCGGGTTGGTGGACAGCCGTCTTTATGGAAAAACGCTGTATCTCGACCCTATTGTAAAGGCGGCTGAAATGGTGAAGGTGCTCAAGGATGAAAAAAAATGCGACGTGGTGATCTGTCTTTCACATCTCGGATACAAATACCCGAACGACAAAGTGAGCGATGTGGTGCTCGCGCAGAAGTCGAGAGACATCGACGTGATCATCGGCGGACACACGCACACATTTCTTGACAAACCGGTCGTGATCAAAAACCGCGAGCAGAAAGATGTCGCTGTCGTGCAGGTTGGCTGGGCAGGAATACGTTTGGGAAAAATCATTATTCACACGGATAAAAAAGCGAAAAAAAAATCCGTGGAAACAGCTTCGATCGAAGTCAGAAGAAATCCGTCGATTTAATGCGCTTTTATTTGCACAAGTCATTTTTTTAGATAGAAAAACACAAACCGATGCGCTGAAAGCCCTAACTGTTGACGGATCGACAAAGTCAAGCCCTCCGCGAAATTTTTTCCAAATTTTTTTTGTTGGAAAATCTTGTGCGCTACCTTCGAAATAATAATTTTGGGACACGAATAAAAAACACACACCTCACAATATAATTGCAGGAGAATTTACGAATGGAGAAAACACACGAAAAAGTCTGGGACAGCTGCTTAAACATTATCAGGGACAATGTCAGTTCTCAAAGTTTCAAAACCTGGTTCGAACCGATCAAGCCTCTCAAAATTTCCGGCAACGTTCTGACCATCCAGGTTCCGAGCCAGTTCTTTTATGAATGGCTCGAAGAGCATTACATCACACTTCTCAAGAAAACGATCCGCAAGGAACTCGGTACCGAAGGCAAGCTGGAATATTCCATCATCATGGAAAACGCCTTCAGCAACACGAAGCCTTACACCGTAAAGATCCCCACATCCAATCGCCGCGAAGTAAAAAACCCGGCGGTCGCCATGCCGATCGATCTGAACAAGAATACGATCCGCAACCCGTTCATCATCCCGGGCCTGAAAAAAGTAAACGTCGAGTCGCAGCTCAACCCGAATTACTCCTTTGACAATTTCGTCGAAGGCGACTGCAACCGCCTCGCGCGCTCTGCCGGATGGGCTGTTGCCGAAAAACCGGGCGGCACCGCTTTCAACCCGCTTCTCATTTACGGCGGAGTAGGTCTTGGCAAAACACACCTCGCGCATGCGATCGGCCTGCAGATCAAATACAAGCATCCCGGCAAAACTGTGCTGTACGTTTCCTCGGAAAAATTCACGCACCAGTTCATCGACGCCGTCAAGAACAACAACCAGAACGACTTCATCCACTTTTACCAGATGATCGACGTGCTCATCATTGACGATGTGCAGTTCTTCGCCGGTAAAGACAAAACACAGGACGTTTTCTTCCACATCTTCAACCATCTTCACCAGAGCGGAAAACAGCTCGTGCTTACTGCCGACAAGCCGCCCGTTGAAATGCAGGGAATGGAACAGCGCCTGCTCTCCCGTTTCAAGTGGGGACTTTCCGCCGACCTCCAGGTCCCGAGCCTCGAAAC
>DASTSF010000436.1:0-35325 GCA_035760825.1 Bacteroidia bacterium | reverse complement strand
TGCTCGACGTGCAGATGATGTCGCTCAGCGCTTTCACTTCCGCACTGCAGTTGATGTACGAAATGACCACGTGATCAGGAAAACGTTTGCGGAATTCTGAAAACCTGTCTGCCGGACATGTATCCGCCAGCGAGCAGCCGGCGCGGAGATCCGGGAGGATAACTTTCTTGTGCGGGTTGAGGATCTTCGCTGTTTCCGCCATGAAATGAACGCCGGCAAAAACAATGATGTCCGCTTTCGTTTTGGCGGCCTGCTGGGCCAGTCCAAGGCTGTCGCCGATGAAATCCGCCACATCCTGGATGTCATTCTCCTGGTAATAATGCGCCAGCAGGACAGCATTCTTTTCTTTTTTCAGTTTCCCGATCTCGTAAAAAAGATCCAGGCCCGGATCAAGCCGGCTCACCTTTTCATCGACGTCGTATTCTATAGTATTCATATATATTTTTTAAATAAAATCTACTACTACTATTATACTGTTGAAACGGTTGATAACCTTGCGTTCACGGACAATATTGTTTGTTCTCAAAAACAGGTAACACGATTTCAACAGCGGGAATTTTTTCAATGACCTGAAAAACAGCATTGATTGTTCTTTTCAACATTTTTCAGGTTTTGTTTTTTCACGCCATTGTTAATTGCCAGCATCAAAAATGAACGTGAATAAACGGTTAGTTCTTTGCCTGTTCTATTTTTTCAACAATGCTTGCACGGAAAAAAGAATTCATTACCCGGAAAATGGTCCGGATCTGCCAAGTTATTTTGTGACCTTTTTAATAACAGGCGCGTTCTTATTTCAACAAAAAGCATGTTAATAAAGTTACAGATAACTGGTTTATTTCCAGTGTTGTTTTTTGCTGACAGTCCTTGCATTGTTGGTTTCTATTTTACATTCCCCGGGAAACGCGTTTTTTATCCGCTTAACTTTGCAAAAAAAGTCCAATGACAAAGGTAAGGCTGGCCATCGGCTGTGATCATGCCGGGTATAAATTAAAAGAGGTTATCATCCGGCACCTTTCTGCTAACGGAATCAGCACCAGGAACTTTGGAACGGATTCCGGGGAAAGTGTCGATTATCCCGATTTCGCTCACCCGGTAGCGAATGCTGTGGAAAACGGGGAAGCCGACTTCGGTATACTTATATGTGGATCCGGTAACGGCATAAGCATGGCGGCCAACAAGCATGCAGGTATACGGGCAGCTGTGTGCTGGAAACCCGAGATCGCCGGGCTGGCCCGCATGCATAATGATGCCAATATTCTTTCGCTGCCCGCCCGCTTTATTTCGGATGAAGATGCCCTGAGATGCGTAGATATCTTCCTTTCAACGCCTTTTGAAGGCGGACGCCATGCAAACCGGGTAAACAAGATTCCCTGTCATAACTGATTTTTGAGGATTTTAAGGAGTTTTTAATAAGTCAAAAAAGCTAACTTAGACGCCTTATGTTCAGGCGTTTCTTACTGTTGCTGTTGGTTTTCGGAGGCTCCGCGCTTCATGCGCAGAGCGATATCACATCTTTTACCGGCTATGGAACCCTGTCGCCCGATTCGGCACATATCGCGCCCTTCGGAATATATGCTTCGGCCATGGCAAACAATTTTGCGACAACGGGTTATCAGCCCGGCCAGGTTGTTTCCGATTTTCGTTTGTACGATACCGCCGGCGTTGCACAGCAGCTGACAACGATACTCGCCCAAAACAAACCGCTGCTTCTTATTACTGTTTCGCTCACCTGTCCCCTTTCCCGCCACAGCATGACGTACGTGCTGCCGGATATTTACATAGCCTATCACAATTCCGTCAACTTTTTGCTTGTTTATGTAGTCGAGCCGCATCCTGATACGCCGGATGTAAGTCCGTATTCGGGGAGCGTATGGATAACACAGAGCAATCTGCAGGACAGCGTCCTCCTGCGACAGCCCAGGAGATACGGAACGCGCAGGCATTTCGCCAGGCAGTTTCTTATCCGCATGCATCCTCCGGCTTCAATCCCGCTCGTGATCGACGATACGGCAAACAGCTACTGGAACACGTTCGGTCCTGCACCCAACAACGCGTATCTTATTACTCCGCAGGGAATGGTTTACCGGAAATACGGCTGGTTCAACGGGAACAAGGACAGCATCATGAACGACATTCCACGCCTGCTGGCTACGGTGGGCATTGACGAATACGCACAAGCCGATGCCGTTTCTGTTTTTCCCAATCCTTCGCTTTCCGGGTTTCACGTCAGCGTTCCGTCGGAAAATTCATTTGAATACACCGTTTTCGATGGAGAAGGAAGGGTTATCGAGAAAAGAAACGTGGATGGAAATGTGGTAGAGTTTGAAGAGGATCATTTTGCCGCCGGGATCTACACCATCATTATTACCGGCCAGTCCGGAAAAATGTACCGGCAGCGGATCATTACGGGTATCCGCTAATTAACAGCACGCCTGTTTATAAAGGAAAGCCATTGCAGGAAACGCTGCAGGGGCCGCGTGTATATTTGCAGGACGATCATGTCCGTAAAAAAAATCTCCCTGTTTTTTCCCATTGCCTTTCTTTTGCTGGCCTTCACCGGCGGAAAAGATCCTGTGCGGGAAAAATACGCGGCGCTGATCACGGCGGAGGATATGAAAACGCATTTGTCCGTTATTGCTTCCGATGAGTATGAAGGCCGCGAAACGGCTATGCCGGGACAAAAGAAAGCCGCCGAATACATTGCGAAACAATTTGCGTCGTTCGGTATTCCTCCTTACGCGAACGGCAGCTATTTCCAGGATGTTCCGCTGATCGAATACCGGCCCTCATCGGGTTCTGTTACAACACCGAAGAACAAATACGAGTTCGGGAAAGATTTTTTCTTTCCGCCTTCGGACGCCAGCCGCCATGAAAAATGCGACACGCTCGTTTTTCTCGGTTACGGCATCGACGACCCCGCCTACAATGATTATGCAAATACCGACGTGAGCGGGAAAGCGGTGCTGATCATGGACGGGGAGCCGAAAGACCGGAACGGGAACAATCTTATTTCCGGCAGCAAAGCGCCGTCGGAATGGTATGTGAAGCGCGCGAAAAAAGTGTCGGAAGCGCAGAAGCACAACGCGGGTGCATTGCTGATCGTGGTTGACGAGTATGATAAAGCGCTGGCGAAGATCATGTCGCACGATCACATGTCGATGCTTGTTCCCGACGAGGAGAACGACGTCTCTGTTATTTACGACGAGATGCCGGTGCTGCTGATCACGCGGAGCATGGCGGATAATCTTCTGAAGGAAGGAAAACAAACGCCGCTGGAAAAGCTGGTGGAGAAAATTTCAGGAAAGAAAAAACCCGTGCACACGTTCAGCAAAATGAAAATGGACATTGTTGCACAGTCAACCGGGCGTTCCGTGCATTCGGAAAATGTGCTGGGCTACCTCGAAGGCAGCGATCTCAAAGGCCAGCTGGTGGTAATAACCGCACATTACGACCACCTGGGAAAAGACAGCGTTGTATACAATGGCGCGGATGACGATGGCTCGGGAACGGTTTCCATCATCGAGCTCGCCAAAGCATTTGCGCAGGCGAAAAAAGAAGGCCACGGTCCGCGGAGAAGCATTCTTTTCATGACGATGACGGGTGAAGAAAAAGGCCTGCTCGGTTCGTCGTGGTATACATCGCACCCGGTTTTCCCGCTCGACAGCACGGTGTGCGACCTCAACATCGATATGATCGGGCGGATCGACACGACGCATGCCGCAGACACGAATTATGTTTACGTCATCGGATCTGGCATGATCAGCGCCGAGCTGAAAACGATCAACGAAACGGAAAACAATACGTACACCGGGCTTTCGCTCGATTACCGCTACGACAAAAAAGACGACCCCAACCGGTTTTACTATCGCTCCGACCACTACAATTTCGCGAAGAACGGTATCCCCGTCGCTTTTTTCTTTAACGGCGTGCACCCGGATTATCACAGGGAAACGGACGAGGTGCAGAAGATCCATTTCCCGCTGATGGAAAAAAGAGCGCAGCTCGTATTTTATACAGCATGGGAAATAGCGAACAGGAACGAGCGGCTGAAGATCACCCAAAAATAAAAACAGGAAATCATGGATCGCGCAGCAGAATTCATTTTATCGGCGGAAAAGAACGTGTTCGACACGGAGCTTCACCGCAAGCTGGATTTCAATATCGCGAATTACAACCAGAAGGTGGCGCTGGGAAAACAGCAGTTCGCGAACCTCGAGCTGGCGCGCACGCGAGCGTCCGTGATGCGGAACCGCGCGATCGAAAATCTTGACAAATACCTTATCGAGTTCGAGGCGAACTTCATCAGGCGCGGAGGAAAAATTATCTGGGCGCAGGATGCGGCGGAAGCGAACAGGGAGATTTTGCAGGTGCTGAAAAAATCAGGAACAGAGCTGGTGGTGAAATCGAAATCAATGGTGACGGAAGAGATCGGCCTGAATGAATTTCTGAAGAAGGAAGGGATCGAAGCGGTGGAAACGGACCTTGGCGAATACATCCAGCAGCTGGCGGGCGAGGCGCCGTATCACATCGTCACCCCGGCGATGCACAAATCGAAGGAGGATGTGGCGAAGCTTTTTCATGAGAAAAAAGGCACGCCGCCCGATCTTTCCCCGGCGCAGATCACCGAGTGGGTCCGCGACCACCTGAAAGAAAAATTCCGCAAGGCAGGCGCAGGAATAACCGGCGCGAATTTTATCGTTGCAGATCCGGGCGCGATTGCCGTAACAGAAAACGAAGGCAACGGGCTGATGGCAATGGCCTTCCCGAAAACGCACATCGTCGTCACGTCGATCGACAAGATCATTCCCGCGCTCAGCGACCTCGATCTTCTCTGGCCGCTGCTCGCCACTTACGGAACCGGCCAGCAGGTTTCTGTTTATAATTCCATTATTACCGGGCCCCGTCAGCCGGGAGAGCACGACGGACCCGAAGAACTCGTGCTTGTTCTTCTCGATAACGGAAGATCGAATCTTCTCGCGCAGGTAGAACAGCGCCGTGCGCTGCAGTGCATACGCTGCGGAGCATGCCTCAATGCGTGCCCGGTGTATACGGCCGTAGGCGGTCACACGTACAATGCCGTTTACAGCGGCCCGGTCGGCGCCGTGGTAATGCCGTGGATGGCGGGAATGCAGGAATACCGCCACCTCAGCTACGCATCCACCGGGTGCGGAAAATGTTCGGAAGCGTGCCCCGTGAAAATCGATCTTCACAAGCTGCTCGCACACAATCGCCGCGACGCGGTTACAGCCGGACCTGCGGCAAAAACAGAAACCGTGATGTGGTTCTTCTGGAAAGGGGCGATGATGAAGCGCAGCAAAATGGACAAGGGCGGCGCAAAGCTCAAAAATTTCATGCTCCGCCAGTTCTTCCGGAAATCGTGGGGAGAACGAAGAGAGCTGCCGCCTGTTGCGCAGAAAAGCTTCAACCAGGTGTGGCGCGAACGGAAAGGGATAAAATAAAATCCCCCGTCAGATCACATCAAGCACCACGAGCAGCGCGAAGATGACGCCCGGGATCCAGAAACAAAGCCACAACAGCAGCGATATCCAGAAATAAGTTGTCGGCCCGCCCTCTTTCAGCAGCACAGCCAGCCAGGGCAACAGGAAACAGAGGATGATCAGCAGCAACGTGTTGTCGTCCGTGTGCCCCGTTTTTTCCGAAGACGGAAAAGCAGATGCCGGCTTTTTCGCGGAATTCATTTTCTGTGCTTTGTGCACAGCGTGCGGAAAAATAGCCGGGAGTATTACGGAAGAACGGCCGGGGCGGGATGCAGCAGCGGGCGTTTTTTTCTGTGCAATGGTTGGCGTTGTTTTTTGATCTGTAACGGAAGCCGTTTGCGCATTTCCGGAAGACAGAACCGTTTCATTGTTCACCGGGGCTGTTGCAGCAGGAGCAATGCGGACGGACGAGGAAGAAGCCACATCATGCGATTTGCCGGTTGAAACATAATAGCCGTTTCGGTAGTGGCGCTTTTCAATCGTCAGTCCGTGATCAGATGCGCAGGACGCGAAAAGAAAAGCGGCGGAAGCGATGGCGAGCGTGTTGCGGAGAATAGTTTTTTTCATGGGAATAAAGTTTAGATTGAGCAATGAATGGTTCGTCCTGGTTTAAGAATACCGTGAAAATAAACGAATGCCGGGCGGACGGAAACGACAATGATCACCAGCAATCCTGTCCGTCTTCATGAAACGAAAATAAAATGTATCTGTGAAACAGCGGGGTGTGAAGTCATAAAAAAATAAACAGCGGGTTTTCCCTAATTTTACAAGACAAAAACGACAAAGCCATGTTATCCGCAAAAATTGAAAAAGCACTCAACGAGCAGGTCACGCTCGAAGGAAACTCGTCCCAGTATTATCTTGCCATGGCTTCCTGGGCCGAAACGCAGGGTATGAACGGCGTAGCGCAGTTTCTTTTTCACCATTCCGACGAAGAGCGCATGCACATGCTGAAGCTCATCCGTTTCATTAATGAGCGCGGCGGTCACGGCGTGGTTCCCGCTCTTGCCGCCCCACCGAAAAAATTCAAATCCGTCCACGAGGCGTTCGAAGAAGTGCTGAAGCACGAAGTGAAGGTTTCCGCCGAGATCAACAAGCTGGTGGCAAACTGCCTGAAAGAGCGTGATTACACGACACACAATTTTCTCCAGTGGTATGTTTCCGAACAGATCGAGGAAGAGGCGCTTGCGCGACGCGTGCTCGACAAACTGAAGCTGATCGGCGGAGAAAAAGGCGGACTTTATCTTTTCGATCGTGATCTTGAAGGTCTTGCTGCAGCCGAAGCGTCCGCGGAAACGAAAGGCGCATAAAAAGACGCCGCCACGAATATTAACAAACGCGGACACCTGTTAATTTCTTTTCACAAGACCCCGATTCTGTTAATAAGTTGGGGCAACTGTTTCTGGCTTTCCGGCGTTATAATATTGAAATTTGAGAAAGCCTGTTGCATGACCCGCAATCAGTTTCTTACGATCAATGACCAACCCTGCAGGATCAAGCTTAAGTCAGGGAAGGAAGTTTTCGGTGTGATCTGGGAAAAAGCGCATCCCGGCGGATGTGCGTATTACTTTTCCAGCCTTGGGGAGCGTTTCAGCAGGGCGTCTTCCGTAGGAATGATCATCGACCTGGAAGATATTGTAGGTGCAGAACTGCTGCGGGACAGCGGCACGCTTGTCGGCTGATCACCGGATCACCAGCTTTTCCGTCCGTGAAAAGTTTTCCCCCGAGATTTTTACGAAGAACATTCCTGCGGGAAGTCCCGAAACGTCCAGCCCGAACAGCGGCCCGTTTTTCTGTGTGCACGAAATTTCCTGTCCCCCGGCGGAAAACACCTGCACCGTATAGTTCCCGGGAGCTCCCGTTGTGATTGTCAGCTGGTCGCTGGCCGGGTTTGGAAAAAAACGGACATCTCCGTCCTGTTGCGAACCTGCGATCCCGGTGGAGCCGGCGCTGTCGATGTGCAGCAGGCCGAACTGGTCGTTTCCGTTCACATTTCCTGTTGCGGTAATGTAATATCCTCCTGCCGCTGCCGGGATGATCTCGTAGCCGATGTCGATGCCGGGTCCGCCGTAAGGCTGCGCCCAGGTAATGGTTCCCACAGTGTCTGTTCCGAAAACGATGATATCGTTCGGTCCCGGGGAATAGCTGCGGCTGTAACCGGTTCCGATAAATCCGCCCGGCGTTTCGAGCATGGAAAACGCGGCATCGGGAAGCGGACCGCCGGTTTTGCGCGACCAGATCGTATTGCCGTTCACATCGAGCTCGTGGAAAAGAAAATCGAACCAGGTGGTGGCGGTTGGCTGCGATTCACCGTAAACAAATAAATTTCCGTTCGACAGCAGCATCATTCCCTGGCAGCCTTCCGGCAGTGTATCCCCGTAATCGTAAATGCTGTCCCACAAAACGATCCCGCTTTTATCGAAACGCATTCCTTCCAGCGCGATGTTCACCGCCGAACGCACTGCCGTTTCCGCAAAGACAACAAACCCCGAATCGGGCAGCGCACAAACCGCCCGACCGGCATCGTTGTTCTGTCCCCCGTAATTTCCCGACCACATCTCGTTGCCGGCGCTGTCGGTGACAAGCACATAAATCCCGTTGCTGCCGCCTGCGTCTGTCTGGAAGCCCGTCATCGCCAGCTTTCCGTCCGCAAGAACAACCACGCGGTTGATGGATTCGTTCTGCGGCCCGCCGTACAATTTCCGCCACAGGACATTTCCGGCCGTATCGACCTTCATGAGGAAACCATCGAGAGCGTTGGCCGCTGTTTGCGTTTCGCCGCACAGAAAAAAACTCCCGTCTCCCGCATCCTGGAGGAAAAGGCAATTATTGTCGAGCGAATCGCTGTAGTATTTTGTCCAGGCAAGCTGTCCTGCGGGCGAAAGTTTCGAAAGAGCAACGTCCGAATGACCCGCAATCGTATCGATCGAATAGCCGGCGATGTAAATGCTGCTGTCGGCAGATTGCTTCAGCGAACGCGCATAGTCGGGTCGCGGCGACCCAAAATACGTTTCGAAAAAAGGAACCTGCGCCTTGAGCAGAATGCCCGGGAGCAGCGCCAAAATGAGAAGGAGGCGAAGCATTAACATAAAGGTAATGGCTTTTAAGTGGAAGCCGGGTTACCGCCGGATTGGTATTCACGCGACCAAATTCATAGCTTAGTGTAACAATTGCCACATAAAAAACTGCTGCTTGAAAAAGTTCTCTGCTTTACTGTCCATGGTGATCCTTTTTGCTGCAACCGCATTTGCACAGGATTATCTCAATCAACCCAACCTTCATAATCGTCCGGCGGACAAAAAAGCGACATTCTGGGATATCCAGAAAGCGTTTGAAACCGCTTGGGACGGGCGCACGCCATCCGACACCGAATCTGAAAACGAGGAAGGCGGCGGCTGGCAGCAATTCAAACGATGGGAATGGTTTGCGGAGCAGCGCACGTATCCTTCCGGAAATTTTCCCGATCCCGGCATCCTGTTCGACCAGTACCGCGTTTACAAAACGCAGTATGCGAACCAGAATGCACGTTCGGCATCGGCCAGCTGGTCGTTCATCGGCCCGCACGTTGTTCCCGGGAATGGCGGCGGCGCAGGACGCATCAACTGCATCACGTTCGACCCGAACAATTCCAACATCATCTGGATCGGCTCTGCCTGCGGAGGATTGTGGAAATCAACGGACGGCGGTGCGACATGGTCGTCGAATACAGATCTTCTTCCCTCGCTGAGCATTTCGGATATCGTTATTGATCCGACGAATACGCAGACCATGTACATCGCCACCGGCGACAAGTACGGCATTTACTGGCAATATGAAACATGGGGACATTACAGCGCGGGCATCCTGAAATCGACAGACGGAGGAAATACCTGGAACCCGACAACGATGAATTATTCGCTTGCGAACGTAGTTGTGATCCAGCGCCTCATCATGGACCCCTCGAACACTTCCGTGCTTTTCGCTGCGACCAATGCAGGGATTTTCAAAACGACGGATGCGGGCGTCACGTGGAATAATATCCGCAGCGGAAAATATTACGACATCGAATTCAACCCGGGCAACGACAACATTGTCTATGCGGGCGACAGCACAGGTTTCCTGCGCACGACCGACGCCGGTGTGACGTGGAATTATATTTCCGGGGTTACTTCGGGCGGAAGAACGTCGATCGCAGTTACACCGGCAAACAACAACGCGGTGTATGTATGGTGCGAGAATGGCGGGAACGTGTTCACGCTGTATTATTCTTCGAATGCCGGTGTTTCATTTTCTCAGAAAACCGACCCGTCGCCGAACTGTACACCGTACGGCTATTACGACATGGTGATCGAAGCTTCGCCGGCGAATGCAAACGTGCTTTTCGCGGGCGGTCTGGATATTGCGCGATCCACGGACGGCGGAACAACGTGGAACACCGTTTCCGACTGGGCGGGCTGGCCCAACACGAATTATTGCCACGCAGACAATCACGCGCAGAAATTTTTGCCGGGGAGCAGCAACACGATATTTTCCTGCAACGACGGAGGGATTTTCAAATCCACCGACCAGGGAAATACATGGAACGACCTCAGCGGCGGCATCGATATCAAGCAGTATTACCGGATGTCGTCGTCGTTTCTCACGCCGAGTCTCATGTATGCCGGTGCGCAGGACAACGGAACGGATCGTATTACGGGATTGTCAGCAGCGACGCAGGTCAATGGCGCGGACGGGCAAACATGTCTGGTCGATTACACGAACGACAATGTCGTTTTCGTTTCCTCGCAGGGCGGATATTTCCTGAAATCGACAGACGGGGGAAATACGTTCAATGCGCTTACGAGTTTCGGGTGCGACTGGACTTCTCCGCTCGTGATGGACCCGGTCGATAACAACATCATGTACATGGGATCATCGGACGTGCTCAAGTCGACCGACAACGGGAACACCTGGAACAACATTTCCAACGGTTATTTCGACGGCTCGTGTGTGTATTCGCTGGTGGTTTCGCCGGCGAACACCAATTACATTTATGCTGCGACGTTCGGGAATATTTATCGCACGACGAACGGCGGAAACACCTGGACAACAATTACCGGGACGCTTCCTGTTGGCTCTGCTGCAATAACAGGGATTTCGGTCAGCGACAACAACCCGGATGCGCTCTGGGTGACGTTTTCCGGTTTTTCTCCCGGCAACAAGGTTTTTTATTCCAGCGACGGCGGCGCTTCCTGGGGAAATGTTTCCGGCACGCTGCCGAACATTCCCGTGAACTGCACGGTTTACCAGAACGGAAGCAACGACATTGTGTACATCGGAACCGACCTCGGCGTGTTTTATACGGACGCCACGCTTAACGACTGGCAGCCGTACAATACCGGCCTTCCGAATGTTATCGTCGATCAGCTGGAAATAAATTACCCGACGAGCAAGCTGCGTGCAGCAACCTACGGACGCGGGATATGGGAAAGCGACCTGCAGGTTTCCACCCTGGTGAATCTCGACGCAAGCGTGTTCGCGATGAATTCCCCGCCGTCAACTACGTGCGATACTTCCATTGTCCCCGTGCTCCGTATCCGCAATGCGGGAATGGATACTATTTTCAATGTCGAGCTGCATTACCGGATGGACAACCTGGCGTGGCAGCAATACAACTGGAACGGAACGCTGGCGTCGCTCGGAACTGCGAACATCGTGCTTCCTTTGTATACGTTAAGCCCGGGAACGCACACGCTGAAAGCGTACACGGCCAGCCCGAATTCCGGGGCGGACCAGAATGCGCAGAACGATACGCTGGTGCGAACGTTTACCATTCTTTCATCGTCGCCTCCGTCGACCACCGCGCCTCCTGTTTCGGAAGGATTTGTTTCCTCAACGTTCCCTCCTGCAAACTGGACGATGGAGAATTCTTCGGGTCTCTGGTCGCGGAATACGACATACGGCGGCTACGGACTTTCTTCGCAATCGGCGATGGCGGATTTTTATTACATCTCGTCCGGTACCGACATGATCGTTACGCAATATGTGGATTTTACCAATGCCGTTGCACCGATCACGCTGTGGTTTGACGTGGCGTACGCGCAATACGATGTGGCCTATAACGATTCGCTTATCGTCGACCTTTATTCGGATTGTCCCGGTATTGGTGAGCGTGTGTATGCAAGAAGCGGATCCGCCCTGGCTACCGCCCCGATGACACAAACCGTTTTTGCGCCGCTGTCCAACCAATGGAGAACCGACACGATCCACCTTGATTCGCTGGCCGGCCGCGGACCGATGGAGATCCGCTTCATCGCAAAGAGCGGGTACGGAAATGAACTTTACCTCGACAACATCAACCTCAACGGAAATGCACTGGGGATCTATTCGCAAAGCGAACAGGACGGCCTGGATGTTTATCCGAATCCCGCAAACGGCACGATGAACGTGGTGATCTCCGCCGCACAGGAAGGAAGCACGGCAATTTCCATTTACGACCTGACGGGCAACGCTGTTTATGTTTCCTCGCAGAGAACGGCATCAGGTGAAAACACAATTCCTGTTGATGTTTCCGGGCTGGCGCAGGGCGTTTACCTGCTGCGCGTGGAAACGGATGGAAAAACCACGTCACGGTTAATTTCCGTATCCCGATGAAAAAACTAATCGCGGTTATTATTTTGGCGATGCTCGCCGGCGATTTGTTCGCGTACAGCAAATACTGGATCACTTTCACCGATAAGAACGGAACGCCTTTTTCCACGGCGGCTCCGTCCGCATTCCTTTCCAGCCGCAGCATCCAGCGCCGGCAGAACCAGGGAATTCCCGTGACGTACGACGACCTCCCGGTGAATCCTTCCTATGTTGCGCAGGTGCTCGCCACGGGAGCCGTGACACTGAATTACACCTCCCGCTGGATGAATGCGATCTCCATTACCACAACGGACACGGCCGCACTTTCCGCCATTGCCGCTCTGCCGTTTGTGTCCGGCACAGCGCCGGTGAAACGGCTTATGCAGAATTCCGGGCCATCGGAAAAACCGAATGATATTTCATGGACAGGAACCGCAGGGGAAAGAACGGCGCTTCCGGCGTATTCGCCGGGATCCTACAGCTACGGAAATTCATACGGGCAGGTTCACCAGATCAACGCCGACTGCCTGCACAATATGGGCTACAACGGAGCGGGAATGATCATCGCCGTGCTCGACGACGGTTTCATGAACGTGAATATTATTCCGGCATTCGACAGCATACGGCTGAACAACCAGGTCCTCGGCACGTATGATTTCGTTGCGGGAACGCAGAATGTATACGGCGTCGGCGGTCACGGAACGATGTGCCTTTCCGACATGGCTGCGAACCTTCCCGGGCAGATGATCGGCACGGCGCCGGGCGCTTCGTATTATTTGCTGCGGACAGAAGATGCGAATTCCGAATACCTTATCGAAGAAGACAACTGGGTGGCCGGTGCGGAATATGCCGACAGCGTGGGCGCAGATATTATTTCCACGTCGCTTTATTATACGCAGTTCGATGATCCGTCACAGGATCACACCTACGCGGACATGAACGGGCAGAACACGATCGCTGCGCGCGCAGCGACATTCACGGCGCGTGTGGGCATGCTCACGTTTGCGTGCGCGGGAAATTCGGGAACATCAGCGTGGTTTTATGTCGGAACGCCCGCAGACGCAGACAGCATTCTCGCTGTGGGTGCAGTTGACGCAAGCGGAAATCTCGCTTCGTTCAGCTCGCGCGGACCTTCCTACGACGGAAGGATCAAGCCCGATATTTCCGCGATGGGACTGAACGCATACGTCGTGAATACAAGCGGAAACGTGACGACGGCAAGCGGAACGTCATTCGCCACGCCGCTTTCCGCCGGCGGAGCGGCGTGCCTCTGGCAGGCCAATCCAACCTATTCTGCCATGCAGCTGCGCAACGCGATACGATTGAGCGGAGACCAGGCTTCCGCGCCGGACAATAACAAAGGTTACGGCATCCCTGATTATTGCCAGGCGGGAATTCTTCTCGCGCAGGAAGACATTCACGCGCCGGGACCTTCCTTCAGTATTTTTCCGAACCCGAACAACGGGCGCACGACATTTTCCTGTTCGCTTGACGCAGGCCAGACCGGGACGATCGAAATTTTCGACGCGATGGGAAAATGTGTGAAAACGATACAGCTTCTGCCCGGGCAGCAAACCGCGGAAGAAGATCTTGCGGATCTTGTCGCCGGAATTTATTTCTGCCGCATGACCGTGAACGGAAATTTCGAGGCGGAGAAGAAGATGATCGTGGAGTGACTGCGGACAATCAACCGTCACCGGCAGCGCCGGATTCAATTGTAAAGAACCACTTATTTCATTTCTTCCTGGCGGGGCCTCAACCGGTTGGATGATCTGTTCCCGGGTTTGGCGCGTTTTTCATATTCATCATCTCGTGCAGAGCCGGAAGAGGCATTGTCCGTTTTTCTTTCCGGCATCGAATCACAAACGGAATCTTTTATTGGCGGAACCACATTCACGGTGTCCTGCTGCTTCAGCGGCCGGTCTCCTGTTTGTTTTTCGGGAATCGCCGGATGGCGGAAATGCAGAAAGAGAAGAACAGCGGCAATAAGAACGACAGCGCCGCAGGTGATCGCCCACCACCATTTCTGTAAAAACGATTTCCCGTTAAGCGAGGGCCTGTATTTTTCCAATGCAGAGGAAGGTACGCCGGAGATCGCTGCGGAAATTTGCTTTTTCAGGATGTCGCGACCGAGATCGTTCACTACGCCGACTGCTTTTTTCATCCAACCTGTTTCCTCCCGGAATTCACTATCCTGTTCCAGGCGTGATTCGAACGCTGTGCGTTCTTCCGCACTCAGCAAGTCCTGCAGGTAACGGTCGATCAGCTCGTATGTGTTTTCATCAATGGCCATCTGCAGCAGGATTTTGTCTGTAAATGCTTTTCAGCTTCTGCAGGCATTTGTATTTCTGCGCTTTCGCATTGTCCGCATTCGTGTAATGCAATTCAGCCGCGATCTCGTCCATGCTTTTGTGGAAGTAATAAAAAAGCAGCAGCAGCTTCCTGCATTGCACGCCAAGCTGTTCAAGGCTTTTGCGAAGCAAAGAATGGTGTTCGTCGACCTCTTTTTCTGCAGGAACCGAAATGTTTTCCGCCGGTTCAAAATCGGTGAAGCGGACATTGCGTTTGTTTTTCTCCAGCTGTTTCAGCCATTTGTTGCGGCAGACGGCGTACAGCCATGTTTTGAGCGAAGAGCTCAGCGTGAAGGCTTCGCCGGACAGCTGCCCGAACAAAACGACGAGCGCCTCCTGGAAAAGATCTTTCGCATCTTCTTCCCTGCCGCTATTGCTGATGACGAGGTGGCGGACCATGTTATAATGCAGCACATACACGCGCCGGAAGGCGGCGGATTCCCCTTTCCGCAGGCCCGCGAGCAGCTCCGTTTCGCTGTTGTATGCGCTCATCTGTCCGTTTATCCCGGTGAAACCGAAAGGTAACCCATTTAAGCAGAAATTTTTTTCACCGCCGCGGTTACCTTTTGCGGGTTGCCGGTATTAAGAGGAAAACAATCCAGCCATGAAAAAGATAATAATCCCGGCAGTCGTGCTCTTTGCAGGGTGCGTCGTGTATTTTACCGCCACTCATTCCACCACCACGAAAACGAACAACAGCATCCCGCTGTCGGCAACGGTTCCTGTGCGCAATGCTCCGGGTACGCGCCACCCGGCGGAATTCCGTCCGCGGTTTTCCGCGGTGAATGTTCCTGCACAAATGAAGCAGCAGTATAAGGTCAGCGCTTCCGCTTCACAGGTGATCACGGGAAACTGCGGCACGATGATCTTCATCCCGGACCACGCTTTCGCGGATAAAAACGGAAATGCCGTGAAGGGAAAAGTGAAGCTCGAGCTCGTCGAGGGAATTGCAGATGCGGACATCATGAAAATGAACCTCGGAACGATGAGCGACCAGGGAATCCTGCAGACCGCGGGAATGATCAGCATCAGCGCATTTGCGGAAAACGGCGATTCGCTTCAGCTGGCCGCCGGCAGGCAGCTCGATGTGGAAATTCCTGCGGCGCATCATCGTAACGGAATGATGCTGTGGGATGGAAAAACAAATGCAGATGGCAGCATCACGTGGACGAATCCGCAGCAGTTGAACAATGGTTTGCGGGAAGTTCCCCTGGAAACGCTCGCAGATTCTTCGCAAAGCGGCGCAAAAAAGGAAAAGAGGTCCGATCATATCGCGACCAAAATTCACGCATCCTGGGGCTTTTCTTATTGGAGTGGGAACGGGAGCGGGATAATTACCGGTGCATCGCTGATGCGGGCGTACAAAGTGGTGAATCGACCGGGTGCGAACGCTGCGGACACTGTTTTCCGCTGGAAAACCGGGATGCCTGGCGGAGATTCTGTTGCCGCAGTGCTTAATCGTTACGAAAGGAACGGTTTTTTTGAAGATGATGAAGCGACTTTTTTTTCGGATTCAGGAAATGTCGTCCTGGCGTCCAATGGTTATGACAGGAACGGGAACAAAACAACACTCGATCTCACCGACAAAAAATTCCTGCACACGAATATTGCAACGGCCGAATTCCGCTCGCGCCTTCCGTTTATCCGCCAGTGCTGTGATGCAGGCGTTATAGACTGTTACACATCATTTCCCACACGCGAGCTCTGGAAAAGCGACCTTGCCGCGGCCGATCTGCTGAAGAAATCCGGGTGCGCGCTGGAAAGTTTTTTTCGTGCTCTCGGAAATAAAAAGCAGGACAATATCGATCCGAAAGATCCGAAAACAGCAGCAGCGCTTGACGCCGCACGTACCGAAGCGATCAGAAGCTACTCGAAAAAGGTGCATGCGCTGGAAGCGGCGGAAGAATCGTATTCCTTCGGAATGAAAAAACTCGGCTGGGCCAATGTGGATTGTCTCTATCACAATTCGACGGCCGGGGCGGCCCCGTTTTTTCTGAATGCGCACGTGGACGGAGTGAACGAAGATGAAGATCCGCAGGTAACGCTGATGGTTCCGTCACAGGGAATACACATTCCGGGATACAGGCGGCCGAACGGAGATTATTCTTTCACGCATGGGGAATATGAGCAGTCGGCTTATTATCCCAAAGGAGAAAAGGGATACATCCTCGTGCGCTCCGGCGCAGGCGACAAGCTTCGCTATGCGCTGAAGGAAATCGTCTTCGGAGAAAATGCGGTTGAATCATTAACAATGAAAGCCGGAACGGAAGATGAGCTCGCGAAAGCATTGGGCAATGCGCCTCCGCAGAAAAAAGCCGAAGACGAAAGCCTGGTCGACGACTGGTACACGCGTGCGCTGAATTCAGGTGGCGGTTGCCTCTGTGATTACGGGGTGGAAAAATAAACGCCACATAAAATTTATTCCGGGCGGTGTGTTCCCCGGTGGCGGCAATGTTCCGCTGCCGGGGATTTTTCATTTCACAAAAAGACCTGAAATCTTACACCTGTTGCAATTCACGGTAATCGTGTTTTGAACGCCCTTCCGGTCCGCCGTACCTATGCGGTGTGAAAAGCACGCAGTAACGGACACTTATTTTTTATACCCCAGCATCATGTCATTTCTTTCAGCCATCACCGAGTTCAGGCAACCCCAGATCATGCGGGCGCTCGCCGGGTTTTTCCCGGGCGCACCTGTACAGGAAAAATTCGTTCCCGGAACAGATTGCATTCCCGACCGCCCCGATGAGATCCGCGCAGAGCTGTTGAGCCATCTCGAGATATTCAACCAGTCGGCGCTGCTCACCATCTCCGATCTGAAAGGGAACATTATTCATGCGAATGAAAAATTCTGCCAGGTCGCGGGATACAGCATGGAAGAGGTAATGGGAAAGCCGCACAGCATTATCCGCCACCCGGACATGCCTTCATCTGTTTTTAAGGAAATGTGGAGAACGATCGGCAGTGGTAAAGTATGGCAGGGTGAAATAAAAAATCGTGCAAAGGACGGTTCCGCCTATTGGGTGATGGCGACGATCGCGCCGGTGATGGGAAAGAACGGAAAACCGGAACGCTACATCAGCGTGCGGTATGATATTACAAAACAGAAAAGAGTGGAAGAAGAATTGCGCGAAGCGCAGAAAAGAATGGACCGGGAGCTGATGGAAAGCATCGGTTACGCGAAATACATTCACGGAACGATCCTCAACAATAACGATGAACGTGACGAGGCGGAGGAAGATTCATTTCTTATTTACAAGGCCTGCCGGATGATCAGCGGGGATTTTTACAAAGTGCGGCAGGATAAAAAGAAGCTGACGTTCGCCGTGGGCGACAGCACGGGCCACGGTGTTTCGGCATCGTACATTTCCGTTCTTGCGCTCAGCATCCTGAACCGGCTGGCGGATGCAGGCTGCAGGAACCCGGCAGAAACGCTGCGTAAAATGAACACCGAGCTGAACCGCATCACGCACAGCGACCGTAAAAAGCATTTGCTGGAATCGGCCGACCTGATGATCGGCTGCATCGATAAGAAAACGCTGAAAATGACGTACGCCTCTGCGCGCATGCGCGGGGTGGTTGTGCGCAACGGAGAAGTTATCGCACTTGAAAAAGACAAATGCACGATCGGGGATAAAGGCGCGCACGAGTTTGAAATTTCTTCCAGGACAATAAATCTTCAGAAGGGCGATCGCCTTTATATTTATTCGGATGGTTTCACCGACCAGCTTGGAAGCGCGGAGAATAAACGTTTCGGACAGAAACGTGTTCTTTCCCTGTTGAAGGAAGTTTGCCAACGCCCCATGCATGTGCAGAAGCAGCTCATTGAAGAGCAGTTGCTGGCCTGGCAGGACGAGAACGGGCAGACAGACGACATTACCGTGCTCGCATTCAGAATCTGAACCCGCAGCTGACAATTTCTTTTTTTTCTCCTGAGCTATATCAGCGCGGGTGGCGTATTGTGTTCATATCTTTGTACACGTTAAAAAAGAAACGAACCCCTGAATCGTTTCTGCTGTTGTCCCCCAATGGTAAATGCATCCGGGTTTCTTTTCGTGTACGAAAAGGACCTGGGAAAGAATGAACCTTATTCTGAAACATGAAAAAGATCCTTGTCATAGAGGACAACCCGGTTCTGCGTGAGAACATAGCGGAGATACTCGGGGTTGGAAATTACGAGGTGATTGCCGCCGGCAACGGAAAAACGGGACTCGGGTATGCGGCAAAAAACCAGCCCGATCTTATTCTTTGCGACATTTCCATGCCGGAGATGGATGGATTTGAAGTTCGCCGCGTCCTCGGAAACCGGATGGAGACGGCAGGCATTCCCTTTATTTTCCTTTCAGCGAATGCAGATAAAGAAAGCCGTCGTACCGGGATGAGCCTCGGTGCGGATGATTATATCACCAAACCGTTCGATGCGGAAACGCTCCTGGAAATTGTTCGCGTGCGTATTGAGCGCCGTGAGCAAACCCGCCGGCAGACGGAAAAAGAACTTCTTCATTACGTCAGCGCGCTCGAGGAAATGCTGGAAATGGTTTCACATCGCGTACGGAAACCCCTGTGCACTTGCCTCGGTCTTATACAGCTTCTCGAAAAAGGCGACGGCGGAATCCTGAACAGCAGCGAGCTGCAGAAAGTGATCACCCACGTGAGAAGCAGCACGGGAGAGCTGGACGATTTCACGCGCGAGCTGACGACGTTCATGCAGGAAGAAAGAAAACGGATCCTGGGAAAGCTCGACGGATAAAGAATAAAACCATTGAAGGATAATAAACGCCGGTGTGTGGCGTTAATGCCTCCGGAGTAACACCTCCTTTTGCCTGGATATTATTGTTATGGCCGGGCGTCCGGTTGCACGCGGACGTGGAATAAACTGTACGTTACCAGCACCACACACATGAAAAAGCTGCTCACCCTCCTTGCCGTGGTCTTTACGGCGCACATTTTAAGTGCACAAACGAAAATCAACGAAGCCATCGGAGGTCCGGGACAGGACGAGGCGATCTACGCCGAAACAACGACAGATGGCGGTTATGTCATTGTCGGCTGGACCACCAGTTACGGCGTCTGGGGATGGGATATTTACCTCGTGAAAACAGATTCGCTCGGTGCGATAGAATGGACAAAAACATACGGCGCGAACGGGGACGAAGTGGATTGTTTTGTGCAGCAAACAACAGACGGAGGGTTCATCATTACAGCAAGATCAAACAGTTTCGGTGCGGGCAGCACAGATGTTTACCTGATCAAAACGGATCCGGCGGGAAACCTGCAATGGACAAAAACCATTGGCGGAAGCGACTGGGATGAAGGACACGCAGTGCTGCAAACGCCCGATGGCGGGTACATTCACACCGGCTACACAAGAAGCTTCGGCGCCGGCGGCGACGATGTTTACCTGATGAAAAATGATTCTGCCGGCAATCTTTTATGGACGAAAACCTACGGCGGCGCAGGCGATGAGCACGGACATTTCATTCAGCAGACAATCGACGGTGGCTATATCATCGGCGGAGAAACAAACAGCTTCGGCGCGGGAGGATGGGATTATTACCTCGTGAAATTCGATGTGTCGGGCAACCTCCAGTGGTCGAAAACCTATGGCAGCCCAGGCGATGATCATGGATGGTCGGTGCAGCAGGTTCCTTCCGACAGCGGCTATATCATCGGTGGTTTTACAAACGGCTATGGAACGGAAGGAGAAGATGCGCTGCTCATTCGCACCGACGCGGGCGGAAATGTGACCTGGTCGAAAACTTACGGCGGCGCATCGGCCGATGAAGCCTATGCCGTTCACCTTTGCAGCGACGGCGGTTTTATCATCGCGGGGAATACAAAAAGCTTCGGCGCCGGGAACACGGACGTTTATCTCGTAAAAACGGACCGCAACGGGAATGCGCAATGGTCGAAGACGTATGGCGGCAGCGGAAACGACGCGTGCCAGTCGGTGCAGCAGACGAACGACGGCGGTTTCCTCATTGCGGGCTATACCACCAGCTTCGGAATGGGCGGGGCCGATTTTTACATGATCAAAACCGATTCGCTGGGCAACAGCTCCGGCTGCAATGAAACAAGCCCGCTAACGAATGTCTTTTCACAGGCGATCGTCGCCGTGAATGCGCCCACGCTCACCGGGTCGGGTGGAATCTGCGGAACGCCGGTCTCGCTCCAGAACAGCGGTGGCCTGGTTTCGCAATGTGTGCCAACGGGAATAAATGAACTTACATCAAAAAGCGCGTTCGGCATTTCCCCCAACCCGAATAACGGAACAGCAAGTGTTTCTTATTCGCTCGACGCAGGAAAAACAGGTTGCGTCCGCATTTATGATATGACAGGAAAATGTGTGAGTGAAACGATGATTCAGTCCGCAGCGACGACAGCATCGCTCGATCTTTCGCAGCTGGATGATGGAATTTATTTCTGCAGGATGTTCGTGGATGGCGTTGCCACCGGCGGGCAGAAAATAATGATCACGCGCTGAGCCCTGTCACGGGCCGGTTTTTCGCTTCGTGCTCCGCGATCTTTTTCTTCGCCTCTTCCAGCTGTTTCACTTCTGCAAGATGAAGCTCGTTGAGGTCCTTGCGGTAAAGACTGTATGCTTTCCACATCGGCGGATTCGTCGCGAAGCAATCCAGCAGCATGTACAGCGGCGAGACCCTGAACGAATAAAAAGGGGAAAGCCAGCGATAACCGACACCGATCGAATCAGCAGTGTTTTTCACAGCGTGCCAGTAAAACGGCGGGTTCCACAGGATGTCACCCGGCTTCAGGTGAACCGAATACCCGTCGAGGTAGCGGTACAGCTCGTAGGGAGGTGAGAAGTCCGGTTCGAAAGGATTAAAGGGACCGTCTTCTCTTTTCGATGGCGCGTTGCGATATACATTCCGCACGGGATCCGGATCGATCACCGGGGAATAGTAATGCGAATAAAGCACCCATTTTTTTTCACCGTACACCTGCACGAATAAATTCGACTGGTTGGCATTGTGAAGACAGGTATACGAATTTTCCCCGCCGATAAAAACCTGGAAGGCATCGAACCACGTCGGGCTCGTTCGCCGTTCGCGTAGGAATTTATAATCGAAATCGTTGATGTGCTCCGGGTGCCTTGTCAGCAGCGGGTAAAAGCGGTAATACTTCCCTCCTCCCCCGCGGATATTGTCGATAACGTCGGCAAGCGTGGTCAGCTCGTACGGGTATTCTTTTTTTCCCTGGTCCACGAGCACAATCTCATCTTTCCCGTGCAGCTGCCGGAAATATTCCAGCGACCATTTCTGCACGCACGCCCAGTCTTTCGCCGCGCCCTCGAGAACGACAGGGATTCCTTTCCGCACATAATGCGATTTGAATTCTTCCAGGGAAAGGTCTTTTCTCCGCTCCACCGGCATGATCTTTCCTTCTCCCTGTTTTTCAAGATGTGCGGCCAGCGAACGGAAAAATTTTTGCCGGCTCTTATTGAAAAACTTTTTTCGTCCAAAGAAATGATCGGAAAGCTGGTAAATGCCATACCGGAAACGCTGACCAGCCGTGAAAACGCGGCGGAAATCTCTGCAGGGCTCTTCCATGAATGTGTTGTGTGCCAATGGAAAAATACAAATTAAAACGCAATGGCATCACAAACATTAGAGAATGATTAGAGGTTAAAACGGCGCGATTTATCCCGGAACCGGGGCCTCGTCCACCATGCGGTGCGCAAGAACTTTTTCCTTTCCGTCTTCCCGCGAACCGGTCAAAATAAAGACGTGCATACATCAGCGCGACGAACATCAGGAGGATATCGAAAAGCAGCCGCTTGTCGTACAGCGGAAATCCATTCACCGGGAAATTGAACTGCGGCCGTGAAAAAAATTTTGTGAAACCAAAAGGTTTCATATATATTTGCAACCAAAAGGTTGCATTATGAGAAGAGACGTATTCCAGGCGATTGCCGATCCGACGCGGAGGGAAATTCTCCACATGATCGCGCACCAGCCGCTGAATGTGAATTCCGTCGCCGGGAATTTTGACGTGAGCCGCACGGCGGTTTACAAACACCTGAAAATTCTTACCGAGTGCGGACTCGTGGTCGTGAAGCAGCAGGGGCGCGAACGCTATTGCGAAGCGAAGCTGTCGAAGCTGAACGAAGTATCCGACTGGGTGAACCAGTACCGCGAATTCTGGGAAAAGAAGCTGGATGCGCTCGAAGCGTATCTCGAAGAACTGCAATCCAAAAAGAAAAAAAACGGCAGGAAAAAAAGAAAGTGACCGCTCCGGCGAAAAGACCGTTAACGCAGAATAATAAATCACATAACCGCTGAAAAATGAAAAAGACCAACATCATTTACTGGATTTCCACAGGACTGTTCGCTGCCGTGATGCTTTTCTCGGCCGTGCCGGATGTCCTTAATACGGCCGATGCTGTAAGCTTCATGTCGAAGCTCGGGTACCCGTCGTATTTCACGCCTTTCATCGGGTTGATGAAGGTGCTCGGCGTCGCAGCTTTGCTTGTTCCCGGTTTTCCGCGTGTGAAAGAATGGGCGTATGCGGGGCTCGCGTTCGATCTCCTCGGCGCGGTTTATTCCGTGCTCGCAGTGGGAACGCCTCCGCTCATGGTGCTGCCTATGGCATTGTTCATTGCGCCCGGCGTCGTCTCGTATATTTTCTGGAGAAAAAAAACGGGCGCCGTTCACGCACAATAAGTACACACAGCAGTATTTATTCTTCGGGGTCAAAAACAATTAAAAAATAACACCGCTAAAAACAAATGCTCATGAAAACGATTTTCACCAAAGACCTTCCCGGCAAAAAAATTTTTGTAACACGGGAATTCGCCGCGCCGCTCGAAATGACCTGGACGGCGTGGACAGACAAAGACATTCTCGACAAATGGTGGGCGCCCAAACCCTGGAAGGCCGAAACGAAGGAAATGGATTTCCGGGAAGGCGGTCGCTGGCTCTACTGTATGGTGGGCCCGAACGGCGAACGCCACTGGGCAAGGGCCGATTACATGAAGATCATTCCCCATAAATTTTTTCACGGGAAAGATTCCTTCTGCGACGAGAACGGAACTGTTTTTCCCCAGCCGCCCGGAATGGACTGGGACGTGGAATTCGGGAAAACCGCTTCGGGGACAAAAGTGACGGTTGAGATCACGTTTGCCTCGGAAAAAGACCTTGCCACTATTATTGAAATGGGCTTCGAACAGGGATTCACCATGGCACACGGAAACCTCGACGAATATTTTGTTGCACAAACAAAAACCACGCATTGAAATGGAACAGGAAACAAAAACCGCAACCTTCGAACGCAGGGGACGCGAGCTCATTCACACGCGCCTGCTCAACGCGCCGCGCGAACTCGTTTGGGAAGTGTGGACCGATCCCGAACACATCAAAAACTGGTGGGGCCCGAACGGATTTTCCCTGACGCATAAGAACATGGAGGTAAAGCCCGGCGGCGAATGGCGCTTTATGTTCCACGGTCCCGACGGAAGAAACTACCCGAACAAGATCGTTTACGTCGAGGTGGTGAAGCCGGAGCGCATCGTGTATGAGCATTCCGACGACGGCGATACGGAACCGGTGAACTTCCGTTCGGAGATCACGTTTGAAGCCCGGGGTGATAAAACATTTCTTACGATGCGCGGCATTTTCCCGTCGGAAGAAGAATTGGATCGCCTCGAAAAAGAACACGGCGCGATCGAAGGCGGAAAGCAAACGCTCAACCGTCTCGGGGAATATCTTTCCAAAATGTACACGGTCATGCAGCCAGGTGCTTTCACCATTGAACGCATCTTCAACGCTTCCGTCGCCAGGGTGTGGAAAGCCATTACGGACAAAGACGAAATGAAAAAATGGTATTTCGACCTTCCGGAATTCCGGGCCGAAAAAGGATGTGAGTTCCGGTTTTACGGCGGAAAAGATCCCGGCCGCCCGTATCTCCACATCTGTAAAGTGACAGAAGTTGTTGCGATGGAAAAACTCACGTATTCCTGGAGGTACGACGGCTATTCCGGAAATTCGCTGGTGACATTCGAGCTGTTCCCGGAGGAAGGAAAAACCAGGCTGCGCCTGATGCATTCCGGGCTACTCTCGTTCCCCGCGGATAATCCCGATTTCGATCCGGAGAATTTCGCAGGGGGCTGGACGTACCTCGTTGGAACGGCTTTGGCGGAATTTCTTGCGAAACAAAACTGATGTCCGCGGATATGAATGAAAGCGTTTCCTGTTTTGCGGGAAACGCTTTTGTTGTTTTCCCGGGAACGGTCGCCGGAAAAAAACAAAACCCGGACGATGTTGTCCGGGCGATTGCATTTGTTGAGGTCCCGAGCGGATTCGAACCGCTGTAGCAGCTTTTGCAGAGCTGAGCCTAGCCACTCGGCCACAGGACCTTTTTGAGGGACGACAAATGTACGAAAAACCTGTTTTGATGGAAACGCAATGTGGCGGGGATGCCTCACCGTATCACAACGGCTGCCGGTTCTTCGGATTCCTGCTCCAGCGCGGTCAATTCGTTTTCGAACCGGCGGAAGAGCATCCGGACCGCGCCGTCGTTGTCATACACCATTGCCTGCGCCGGGAGCATTCTCGCCGGATCGTTATAATCAGCAATGGAATTAAGGGAACTGGTCACGTCTTTGTATGCGTTGAGCAATGTCCCATAATGCGAGATCAGCGTATCGATCTTTGCCCGGTGTACCGTGTCGTTCCTGAACGAGGAGCGCAGCGCCGTTTCAGGCGATGTATGTCCTCCGGAAATGAAAGCGGACAGCAGCACTTTGCTTTCATCTGATCCGGGAATGGCCACCCACAGCAGGATATTGTCCTGTGCTTTCAGCGCGGCGATATGGAATTTCTGCATGGCTTCCAGCTTTGCGTTTTTTTCAATGGAAACTCCCGGCAACTGAAGATTTCCTTTTCCTCCGCAGGAAATGAGAAAAAGAAAAATTACGGGAAAGAAATATTTCATGGGCAGGAATTTGGAACCGCAAATTCGCCAAAAAAACGGCAACGCGGAATGCCGGACCGCGCCGCTGTCTCTTTTGCACGTAAAACCGGCGGATTCACATCGGGATTCTTTAGTAGGTTTACTTCATGTTCAGGAAGCGTTATTTCCCGAAACGATCGTTTGGGCTTTTCCTTGCTGCATTTGTGGTCCTGTGCCTGCTGTACAATTATCCCTATATCTACAGGTACGGCCCGAGAGGGCATCATACATGGCGCCAGGCGGATTGCTATTCCATGGCCACGAATTATTATTTCGGACATCGTTCGTTCCTCGATCCGCAGGTGCATTTCTGCTCTCCGGCGGGTCCGCAGGAAACAGTCAGCGAAATGCCCCTGCTGAATTATTCCGTTGCTCAGCTGTGGAGGATTTTCGGTTATCATCCATGGGTATACCGGGCCGTCCAGAACATCATCCTGTTTTTAGGGCTGCTCTGCCTGTTCCGCATCTTCGAGCTTTCCCTGCGGAATACGTGGTGGGCGCTCGGGCTTTCCCTGCTTTTTTTTACTACGCCGCTTCTTTCCACGTATGGCATTTCATTTATTGCGGATGCGTCGGCAATGTGTATCGCCATTTGCGGCGGGTGGTTCTGGTTCCGCTATCACCGGTGGAACCGGTGGACGGATCTCGTGTTCGCCGCATTACTCACCACCATCGCCGGCTGGATGAAGATCACTTCTTTGTATACGCTGGGCATCGTTTGTTCGCTCGCGCTCGCCGGACTGCTTCCCGGAAAAAAACGCATGGCTGTTTTCCGGCGCCCGGCAGCTGTAATGATTTCCGCCGGCGTGGTTCTCCTGCTGGTTGCTGCCTGGTATGTTTATGCAGACCACTACAACAAGACACATGACGAAGGAGTTTTTCTCGTCGGCATACTCCCGGTTTGGGACATGACATGGGCGGAAATCGTCCTGACATCGAGATCGCTCGTGAATGATCTTCTTCCCGTGTATTTTAACCGGCCGGTCCTGTTTTTTCTGTCCGGTGTAATGTTGTGGATGTTCCTCGACTGGCGGCGCATGGGGAAGGTTTCTGTATTTATCCTTTCGGTTTCGGCCCTGATCGTTCTTCTGTACCTGCTCCTTTTCTTCCAGGTGTTCACGGTTCACGATTACTACCTCGTCAACATGCTCCCGTTCGTCGCGGTTCTCCTGCTGGTTGCCGCGCGCTACGTGCGCAAAACTGCCGCGTCTCTTTTTCATGACCGCCGCGTGCAGGTGGTCTCCGGGGTTGTTCTTCTTTTTTCCGCATGGAATTGCGCGATGATCACCCGCATCAGGTATTCGTCCATCGATCCTTTTGCAGAAACGTCCGTCTTTATTTCGCAGGAAGAATACAGCAAATGGCACAACTTCGATCACACATACGAAAAGGACATGATCAACCTGCAGGAGGCCAGGCCCGTGTTTGATTCCCTGAAGATCACCCGCGATGATATTGTGATCAGCATCCCGGATCCCAGCCCGGACTACAGTCTTGTGATGATGGACCGCAAGGGATATACCGACTGCAGCTATTCCTCGCTCGGCAACAGGGGCGACCGCATTCACGCTTTTATTTCATACGGCGCGAATTATCTTGTTCTTAATTGCGAAGGAATGCAGTACGATCCGGATATTCTTCCCTATACAAAATTCGAAATGGGCCGGTTCCGGCAGGCGCGCATTTACGATCTGCGGCCTTATGCGGATTCAATAAGAGCGAAGTAACGTTTTTCCGCCGGGAAAAAATCATCCCTCCACGACAACCGAAACAGAATCCACGGCCCCGTTCATCGGCGGATTGATCTTCGTCACGGTGACACGGAACAATTTCACTGCGGGAAATTTTTTACGGAGATGATCCGCGATCCGTTTCGCCACGTGCTCGATCAGTTTCGAAGGCAACGTCATTTCCGTTCTCACGATCTCATTCACGGTGCAATAATCCACGGTCTCCGAAAGATCATCTGATTCCGCCGCTTTGGAAAAATCGGTTTCGATGGAAACGTCCACAACGTATTCCCCGCCGATCTTCGTTTCTTCCGGGAGACAGCCGTGGTACGCATAAACGCGGATACCGTTTACGTTGATGATGCCCATGGATGATCAGGCCAGTTTTTCAAGAGCGGTTTTCAGCCGGCGAACGATAGTTTCTTTCCCGAGCAGCGCGGTCATCTCGAAAAGCACCGGTCCTCCTCCTGCTCCGCTCACCAGCACGCGGAACAGCTGCATTACGTGACCCGGGTTGGTCCCGGTCTCTTCCGCCGTCTTCTTGAACAGGGCTTCGCAATCGGCCGCCGTCCATGAATTCACCGCGGAAAACGAATTGATAAGCGCGGTTATGAAATTTTTCGCGCCCTCGTTCCAGCGCTTTTTGATCACACCATCGTCGTATGCGGAAGGATCATCGAAAAAGAATTTTCCCTGCTCATAGATCTCCTGCACGAAATTCACTTTCTCTTTCATCAGCCGGCACACTTCCGTTATAAAACCGGGATCAGCGGCAGGCAATTGACCGCCGGCAATAAGTAGCTGCGCAAGCCCGGCATCCGAATGCTTTCTCAAATACTGCTGGTTGAACCATTTCGTTTTTTCCGCATCGAACTTCGCGCCCGATTTGCTCACGCGCTCCAGCGAAAATTCATGGATCAGCTCGTCTTTCGAATACAATTCCTGGTTGCCGCTTCCGTGCCAGCCCAGCAGCGCCAGCATGTTGATGAACGCTTCGGGGAAATAACCGGCTTCACGGTAACCGGAAAACTTCTCCGGCTTTTTTGTTTTCACGTCCAGGAGTTCACCGGAAAGCGGGAACACCGGGAACCCGAGGCGATCACCGTCGCGCTTGCTCAGCTTTCCGTTCCCGTCGGGACGCAGCAGCAGCGGCAGGTGCGCAAATTCCGGCATGACGTTTTCCCAGCCGAACGCACGGTACAGCAAAACATGCAGCGGCGCCGAAGGAAGCCACTCTTCCCCGCGGATCACCTGCGTGATCTGCATCAGGTAATCGTCCACCACGTTCGCAAGATGATACGTAGGCATGCCATCGCTTTTGAAAAGCACTTTATCGTCCAGCTGCGAGCTGTGCACCACTACCCATCCGCGGACGAGGTCATGGAAACGCACTTCCTCGTTGCGCGGGATCTTCATCCGCACCACGTAATGTTCGCCCGACGAAATGCGTTTTTTCACTTCGTCTTCCGAAAGCGAAAGCGAATTTTTCAGTTCCTGGCGTGTTACGGCATTGTAGGAAAACGTTTTCGACATTTTTTCGAAACGCTCCCGTTGCGCATCGAGCTCTTCTTTCGTATCGAACGCGTAATAGGCGTTGCCCGAATCAATAAGCTGCTGCACGTATTGATTGTAAATTCCTTTTTCCTTCCGCTCGCTCTGGCGATACGGTGCAAACGGCCCGTCGCCGAAACCGATTCCTTCATTCGGTTCGATCCCGCACCACTTCAGCGCTTCGATGATGTATTCTTCCGCTCCGGGAACGAAACGTTCCTGGTCGGTGTCTTCAATGCGGAGTATGAAATCGCCGCCGGCTTTTTTTGCGATCAGGTAATTGTAAAGCGCCGTACGCACGCCGCCCATGTGTAGCGGACCTGTTGGGCTCGGCGCAAAACGCACGCGTGTTCTTCTGTTTTCCATTGCGCCGCAAAGATAGAACGGAGTTCTGACAAACCGCCGCTCCCTGTTCTCCATACTCCGTTCTCTCGGCTATCTTTGCGCATGCTTCTCCTCTCCCCTTCCCGCTGGAAAGATTATGAGCTGATCGACTCAGGAAATTTCCTCAAGCTCGAACGTTTCGGAAAATACATCACGATCCGCCCCGAGCCGCAGGCTGTCTGGGATCCGGCACAGAATGAGAAAGAATGGGAAAAGATCGCGGATGTGAAATTCGTTCCGAAAAGCAGCTCTTCCGGTGAATGGAAAAAGCTGAAACGCGACATGCCCGACCGCTGGAATATTTCGTACGAATTTGAGGACGGGAAAAAGATCTCGCTGCGCCTTGCGCTCACGGCGTTCAAGCACGTCGGCGTTTTTCCCGAGCAGGCGGTGAACTGGGATTATATTTATTCATCCGTCCGCAAAATGTCTGCTGCGCAGAAGCCGGACCAGGCGCCTAAATTCCTCAATCTTTTTGCCTACACGGGCGGAGCGTCCCTTGCCGCGCGTGCTGCCGGCGCGGATGTCACGCATGTTGATTCCGTAAAGCAGGTGGTGACGTGGGCGAATGAAAACATGTCGCTTTCCGGGCTGGACAATATTCGCTGGCTCGTGGAAGATGCGCTCAAATTCGTGAAACGCGGGCAGCGCCGCGGCAACAGGTACAACGGCATTATTCTCGACCCGCCGGCATACGGTCACGGACCGAACGGCGAAAAATGGAAGCTCGAAGAGAATATCAACGAAATGGTCAAGGCGGTCGTTGAGCTGCTCGATGAAAAGGATCACTTTCTCATCCTCAATGCGTATTCGCTGGGGTTTTCGGCAATGATCCTGGAAAATCTCTTTTCGGGACGGAAAGTGGAAACCGGGGAATTGTTCCTCAGGGCGAAACACGGCAGCGTTTTGCCGCTGGGCGTTTTCGGAAGAATAGGCCATCACGTATAATTTCATTCTTCCCCGCGGATAAATCTCAATGGACAGTCCGCCTGAAAGCGGTCTTTTACCCTGCGCTCTTCCGGTTCATCCGTTTGTACTTACTGTGTTTTTTCATCCCGAAACGGTAAGTGCCTGTTGCCAGCGCCGCATTTGTTTTCTGCGCATGCTTGCATGCCTGGTGACAACTTTCCACCGCGATCGTCGTCATGAATGCGATTGCTGCGATCAACACCGGTCGCAAAATGCGGTGAAAAATGAACGTTCCCTTTTTCATCGTGTATAAGGGTAAATGTGCCGGGATGTGGATTCCTTTTATCAAACGCATCTTTTAACAAACTATTGCCCCCGTAACCGTAACGTTTACTCGGAAATGCCGTTATTATTACGCAAATTTGTTAGGGAATGAACTAATGGAAAATACGACCGGCAGCTACGAACTCCTCCTTGGCAAGCTCGATGAGTTTATCAGGAAATACTACAAGAACATGCTCATCCGCGGCATGCTCTATGCAGTGGGAATTCTGCTGGCCGGGTATCTTGTTTTTACTGTCTCCGAATATTTCGGGCATTTTGATACGTCAGTCAGGACAGTTCTCTTTTATTCCTTCATCGGCGCCACGCTTTTTGTGCTGGGACGTTTTGTCGCGCTCCCCCTGTTCAAGCTCAACCGTATTGGTAAGATCATTTCGCACGAGCAGGCTGCTGAGATCATCGGGAAACATTTTACCAATGTGCAGGACAAGCTGCTCAATGTGCTGCAGCTGAAAAAATCGTCCGCTGCGGATTCCGGTGCAAGCCGTGCGCTCATCGAAGCCAGCATCAGCCAGAAAATTTCCGAGCTGCGCCCCGTTCCGTTTACCTCCGCCATTGACCTGCGCGAAAACAGGAAATACGCACGCTATGCCGTCATCCCTCTGCTGGTAATGCTGGTTATCGTTTTCACCAACGCCGGGATTCTTTCCGAAGGAACGCGGCGCCTTGTGAATCACGGCGAGGATTATGAAACGCAGGCTCCGTTCCGCTTCGAGATCGCGCAGGACCTGAAAGGCGTGGAGAATGAAGATTTTCCGCTTCACGTGAAACTGACCGGCTCTGAGATCCCGGAAACAGTCTACATGCTTGTCGACGGGAACGAATACCGCATGAACCGCGACAACACGATCAACTTCAGCTACGTGTTTCGCAACCTGCAGAAAACCCAGACGTTCCGCCTTTCCGCTGACGGTTTTACCTCGAAAGAATATACGCTCGAGGTGTTGCCCAATCCCATTGTGCTGAATTTCGATGTCGACCTGCATTACCCGAAATACATTGGCAAAAAAGACGAAACGCTGAAGAACACCGGCGATCTTGTCATTCCTGCAGGAACGTCTGTCACCTGGCGGTTCAACACACGCGCAACAAAGAATTTTCTTTTCGCATTCAGCGATACGTCCTATTCGCTCAAGCCGACGGGAGAAAACCAGTTCGCATTCACGCAGCGTTTTCTCGAAAGCCGGAATTATTCGCTGCACACGGCCAATGAATTTCTCAAAAGCCGCGACTCCATCCGCTACAGCGTGAACGTCATCCCGGATCTTTACCCGTCCATTTCCGTCAATGAAAAGAACGACTCGGTTTCCCGTCTTCGCATGTATTTTACCGGCGAGGTGAAGGATGATTACGGGTTCACGAAGCTCGCGTTCGTTTATCATTTCCTGAGTCACAAAGACTCGACAGGAAAAGAGCTGCCGGATAAAACGCAGATTGTTAACCTGCCGGTTTCGGATAAGCTCGTCCGCGACCAGTTTTATTATTACTGGGATCTTTCCCGGCTGAATATCGGCATGGGCGACCAGGTGGAATATTATTTCGAAGTGTGGGACAACGACGGAGTGCATGGCGCAAAGTCCACGCGGTCGCAGAAAATGATCTATCACGCTCCTACGAAAGATCAGCTCAACCAGCAGAACGACGCCAACAACAAGAACACCGAAACGGAGCTCGAAGAAAGTCTTGCGGAATCCAAAGCACTGCAGAAAGATATTGACGACCTCTACAAAAAAACCATGGAGCAGAAATCGCTCACGTGGGAAGACAAGAAAAAGCTGGAGGATCTTCAGAACCGCCAGCAGGCGCTGCAAACGAAAATCGATAACCTCAAGCAGCAGAATGCGCAGAACATGCAGCAGCAGTCGGAATTTTCTCCCAATGATCCCGACCTTCAGCAGAAACAGTCCGAAATACAGAACCTCTTCGATCAGCTGAAAACGGACGACATGAAGCGGATGATCCAGCAGCTGCAGCAATTGCTGCAGAATGCAGATAAGAACAAAACGCAGGCGGCGCTCGACAGCATGAAGCAGGAAAACACCGATGCCCAGAAGGATCTCGACCGCACGCTCAACCTTTTCCGGGATATGCTCGTGCAGCAGAAGCTCGACCAGGCAATACAGGACCTTAACCAGATGCAGAAGCAGCAGGATTCGCTGGGAAATCTTTCTGCACAGAAAAATCTTTCGAAGCAGCAGAAAGAAGACATAAAAAAGCAGCAGGACAGCCTTAACAGCAAATTCCAGCAGCTCCGCCAGAATCTTGACCAGATCCAGGACGAGAACAGTAAGCTCGACAGTCCGCACGATATTCCCAATACCGATCTGCAGGAAATGGAAATCCAGCAGCAGCAGCGGGAAGGCAGCCAGAACCTGAATGAAGGTGATTCTAAAAAAGGATCACAGAACCAGAAGAACGCAGCGCAGCAAATGCAGGATCTTTCGGCCCAGCTTCAGGCAGCGCAAAAGAAAATGGACGAAGAGGAAAATGCGGAAGATATGCAGGCCATACGTCAGCTGCTCAGCAATCTTATTCAGCTTTCGTTTGACCAGGAAGCGTTGATGGCAAAGGTGCAGAATACGGATGTCAATGATCCGCAGTACCCGGCTCTCGCCCGCGAGCAGAAAAAGCTCAGCGATGATTCAAAGATGATCGAAGACAGCCTGCTGGCGTTGAGCAAGCGCAATCCGCAGATTTCTCCGCTCGTGAACCGGGAGGTTACGAATATCAACCAGAACATGGACCGCGCAATGGTGGCGCTCGGCGACCGTAATACCGGCGAAGCGCGCTACCGCCAGCAGATCGCCATGACGTCGATCAACAATCTCGCCCTCATGCTGAATGAGTCGCTCGAGAATATGATGCAGCAGGCCAATCAGCAGAACAAAAGCCAGTGTTCCGGGGGAAAGTGCAACAAACCCGGGAATGGGAAAAAGAACAAGCCCGGGATGTCCAGCCTCCGGCAGATGCAGCAAAGTCTTAACCAGCAGATGCAGCAGCTTTCCCAGGATCCCAACGGGCAAAACGCAGAACAGCTGGCAAAACTCGCCGCCCAGCAGGAGTATATTCGCATGATGCTCCAGCAGGCCCAGCAGGACAATAAAGATCCCAATGGCGGAGGCGTTGATCCGGGCGGACAGGTGCAGCAGAAAATGGAGCAAACAGAAACGGACCTGGTCAACAAGAATATCAATGCACAAACCCTGCAGCGCCAGCAGGATATTCTGGATAAGCTTCTGCAATTCGAAAAGGCCGAGCAGCAACGCGATATGGATAACCAGCGCCAGGCAAACGAAGCAAAAAATCAGCAACAGAGTAACCCTAACGGGTTTTCAGAGTATAATAGGCAGAAACAGAAAGAAGCGGAATTATTGCGGACTGTTCCCCCGGCCCTTTCTCCTTTCTATAAGAACAAGGTAAACAACTATTTTAACGGAGTTCAGCAGAAATGACCCATACCGAAGAGATGATTCGGGACCAAAAAATATCTATCTCATCAGTTCCCGGAAATATTGGAATTATCGAGAAGCTGATCAACGAGATCTGTACGGCCTGTAATGTGTCCGAGGATTATTACGGAAACATTCTTGTGGCGGTAACAGAAGCGGTGAACAATGCTATGCAGCATGGCAACCGCTATGACCCCCAGAAGAACGTAAATCTTAATGTTTCCGCTACGGACAATGCCCTTATGTTCAGCATTTCCGACCAGGGCCCGGGTTTCGATTACAACAACCTCCCCGATCCTACGAACCCGGAGAACCTGGAAAAGCCGAACGGGCGTGGCGTTTTTCTCATGCGCCACCTGGCCGATAAGGTCGAGTTTTCCGACAATGGCAAATCCGTTTCCCTGGAATTTGTCATCAGCCCCAATTAATGAATTCCCCTTCTTCAGAAATTTATTTCTTCCCGGAGGACGTAAAACTTACACTCAGGGACAAGGGAAAAGTGCGAGCCTGGCTGATCGGTATAGCTCAAAATCACAGGTATGATATCCTTTCCCTGAATTATGTTTTTGTCACCGACCGGAAGCTGCTGCGGATAAACACGGAATACCTCGGGCACGATACGCTGACAGATATTATAACCTTTGATCTTCGTGTGGGCCGGGAAAAAAAGATTTCCGCCGAAATATACATCAGTGTAGCCCGCGTCAGGGAGAATGCAAAAAAATACGGTTGCACTTTTCGTGACGAGCTTCACCGCGTTATGGCACATGGATTGCTGCACCTTGTCGGCTTTCGCGATAAAACCTCCGCTGAAAAAGAACGCATGCGGAGGCAGGAAGAAAAAGCGTTAGCTTTACGTACCTTCTAAACCCGGAAACATGAAAAAGCTTTTTACCATCGGATTCATTTCATTAGGCTTGATGTCTTTTGCCCAAACGTCAAAGCCGACAACCGCCACAAGCGGGACCACAGGTGCCTCTGCAACGCAGTCGACTCTTACGCCTAAGGAAAAAATTCTTTGCCGGACATGGGTTTTGTCCAAAACGGAGGTATTCGGAGTTGAAAAAGGCCCGCAAGATGATCAAAAGAATGATCAGCTGGTAGTACAGGAAAACGGCCGATATCGTCTTATCTACAATGGCGTTGCCGAAGGTGGCACATGGGTCCTCGATAAAGGAGGAATCTGGCTTACGCTCACCAGCGATGCTGGCGTGGTAAGGAAATTTAAGATTGTGAGTATGACCGAGCAGCAGCTGCAAGTCGATTACAAGGATAGCGACGATGTTCACAACAATATCTACTATGTACCGGTGAATGCCGACGGGACGAATAAGCAGAAGTAATTTTTCAAAGAAATAGTTTCGAGCCCCGCCTGTGCGGGGCTTCTTGTTTCACGTGAAACGTACGAATGATGTAACTTCGCGGCATGAGTCTTCTGCGGGAATATGATGTTATTGTTGTGGGTGCAGGACACGCCGGGTGCGAAGCTGCCGCTGCCGCAGCAAATCTGGGATCTTCTGTTCTGTTGGTTACGATGAATATGCAGACCATCGCCCAG
>DASTSF010000435.1:0-2575 GCA_035760825.1 Bacteroidia bacterium | reverse complement strand
GGAGAAGTGTTTTCACATCGACAGGTGAAATTTTTTTATCGAAAGGGAATTCGGGAGAATAAACATCGACGAGTCCGCTGTCGATCCGGTCCAGGAGCGGACCGAAAAAGGCTTCATTTTCCGAAGGCTCCATGTATTCGTGCCACCATTGCGTTTGTGCATACGCAGGTGTTACGGATTTTTTGAGCGGAACGGTGTAAAGGAATTCACCGAGTGAAACGGGAGAGGCGGGCGCATTGCTTCCGAAAGCGGACAGCAAAAGAAAAAGGACCAGAATTTTTTTCATCCGGTCACTAAAATAGAAAAAGCCTTAATGCGAACGTACGGTCAGAGGTTTGCACGCGCGTGCGAGCCGTTCTTCGGTGCGCCGGAATAGATGACGCCCATTTCAAAACCTCCGCGGCGGCCACTGAAACGGTAGAGCGGGCTGGTGACGATGTCATAGCTCACCCGGAAAATATTATTTCCCTGCTTCATCCCGAGGTGGACGACAACGCCGTCCTTGTAACGGTAGCTGGCGCCGGCCAGCAGGTCATACGGGGAATCCGGCATGATGTATCCGAACATGAGTCCTGCGTTGATCTCCATTGCCGCACGCTGGTACATGAACAGAACGTTCGGTGTGATCGTGAAATCTTCATTCGCATGAATATCGCACGCCCCGGTAAAATTGAAACGCATGGGCAGGCGCGCTTTTTCTCCCGTGAACGATTCGTTCGGCGTCGTGAGATGGTAGATCGAAAAACCGAATGCCGGGTCGAACTTCCGGTTCGGATCGAGGTATTTGTAATAAATGCCAACGTTTGCATCGAAGCGGATAATGCCGAGGCGGTCGAATGCTTCTTCATTCGGCAGGTAAGGATTAAGGCCATCGACAGGAGTGTACTGGCTTTCGAAGAGAAGGTTGTCGTACGCAAACCGTTTCTGGAAAAGGCCGAGCTGAATTCCTGCAGAAAGGAAATGCTTCTTGCTGTCGTCGCTGGTGATGCGGTAAGCGCCGGAAAGCAGGAACTGGAATGTCCCGAAATTGGATGTTCCTGCAATATGGTCCATCATCAGCACGCCAACGCCCCATCGCTGGATGGGCATGTCGTAGGAAATGCCGACGGATGAATACGGTTTTCCCTGCAGCTTCTGCCATTGCGAACGGTACGATCCGCAGAGACGGAATTTCATGTCATCGCTGCTGCCGAAATACATCCCGGTCTGTGCAGGGTTGTAATACAGCGGCATCGCATCATACTGGGAAAGGTGAAAATCCTGGGCATGTATGCGTTGTCCTGCAAAAAGCAGCGCTGCGGCGAAGAGAATTTTCCGTGTCATGGGAAATATGTTTTTTCTTTTCATGTTGTTCTGCTTTTCGGTTAACGGATGAGTGTTACGTTGCCGGAGAGATTCACATCCTTCCCGTCAATGGTTTTTCCTGTTACGGTGTACACGTAAATTCCACCGGGCTGCGGTTTTCCTTTATAGGTTCCGTCCCATCCGCCGTTCGGATCCTGCGTGGAGAAGATGAGGTTTCCCCACTCGTTGTAGATCTTGAAGTCAAGTTCGCTGAAAGGTCCGCCCAGCACATGCAGCACGTCGTTATGTGCATCGCTGTTCGGTGAGAAGCCGGTGGGTACGGCGACAGGCTGCACGGTTGCTTCATTGGCATTGACGTTCGATGTGGCCGTGTCGGAACAGCCGCCGGCGCTCGTGATGACGAGCACCACCTGGTAGCTGCCGGAGGACGGATAATTGTATTGCGGGTTTTGCTGCGTTGATGTTCCGCCGTCACCGAATGTCCAGTACCAGCTGACGGCACCGGACGACTGATCCGTGAAATCCACATTGAGCGAATCGCCGGAGACGCTGCTGAATGCAGCAACGGGAAGCGGCTCGATCGTGATGACCGTTGTATCGCTTACCGACGGACAGATGTTGTTGTTCGTGGATGTAAGCACAAGTGTCACGCTTCCGCCCAGTACGTCAGCATTGCTGAGCGCATAATTTGCATTGAGCGTTGTCGCGTTCGGGTTGAATATCCCGCTTCCGCCTGTGGTCCAGATACCGGTCGTCGTGATCCCGGTGATAGTTCCGTTGAGCGGAACATCCGTATTGCTTCCGCACACCACGATGTCATTTCCTGCATTCACCACAGCTGCGGGAACGATCGTCACCACCATCGAATCTTCGCGTGCAGCGCAAATTCCGTTGCCGGTCGACGTGAGATAGAGTGTGACGCTTCCTGCAGCGATGTCCGCCGCAGAGGGCGTATAGGTTGCGCCAAGCGTAGTGTTCGACGGCGTAAATGTTCCGCTTCCGGCAGCTGACCATATTCCGGTTGTTGTTCCACCGGAAACGTTTCCGTTCAGGGAAACCACGGCACCGACGGAGCAGACGCTTTGGTCCGGTCCTGCATTCACAACGGCCGGATACGAGATGAACACCATCATCGTGTCGCTGGTGGCGGCACAGGAGCCGGTGTTGGTGGAAGTAAGGATAAGCATCACGCTGCCGGCAAGTGAATCGCTTGCGCTCGGAATATAAGTTCCGTTGAGCGCAGTGTTGTTCGGAACGAATGCCCCGCTGC
>DASTSF010000434.1:0-2150 GCA_035760825.1 Bacteroidia bacterium | reverse complement strand
GCGATCGTCCCGGAATTCGGGCCCGACTGGGACACGACGACACTTGTCCCGGTTACGCTGCCGGCGCGGCAGTCGAATGCCGGTGCGTGGATATGGACGATCTCCCCGACGCCGGATGGTCCGCATCACGGTTTTTTCTTCGACCGGAACAGCAACGGAAATCCCGCTGACAATACCGGCGACCAGGGAAATGTGATGTCCTCGTGGACCGGCTGCTGGCGGATCCGCACGAAACCGCAATGCACGACCAATGATCTTTCGGTGAATATCAACCTGTACAGCGATGACCAGACCGGAACAGGTGTTCCCGGTTTCATCTGCTCACCTTACGATGTGCTGCATTCCGAATGCGCGTCAAGCTGTTGTCACGGATTGTATGTGAATATCAGCCAGCCGACCAATTGCGCGTCGAATAACGCTTCCGTTGTTGCTGCCGGTTACCAGGTAACAGGTACGGATACATTCAACTATTATCTCGTCAACCAGTATCATGACACGATCCAGTCGTACCCGAGCATTACCGGTGCGGTGACATTCGCCAATCTTTCTGCAGGACAATACATCGTCAGCGCGGTGAATCTTTCCAATGGAAACTGCGAGGCGTTCCAGACCCTGACGATCCACCCGGCGATGCAGGCATCCGTCATGCAGACAGCGATGGGATGCGACAGCACAAGTTCGGGAACGGCTTACGCGGTTGTTTCCGGCGGACTTTCACCTTACACTTACAACTGGCTGAATGTGCCGGCCGCCAACCAGAATGATTCTGTCGCCATCGGGTTGCCGGATGGCTGGATCCACGTGCAGATCTCGGACGCAGCAGGCTGCATCGTGACGGATTCTGTTTTCATTCAATCCATTCCTGCCGCCGATCCGTCTTTTTCATACAACCATGTTCCTTACTGCAGCAACACCGACACTATTCATGTAACAACATTACCTGCTTCCCCGGGAGGTGTATTCAATCTCGTTTCTCCGCTAACTGCCGGTATTACCGTAGATACGGGCAATGGCGATATTTTCCTGCACAATACAACGTTCGCTACTCCTTTCTGGGTGTATGTCAGCTATTCGGTGTCAAACGGCTGCAGTGCATCGTACACAGATTCTGTCCAGGTGATAGCTGTTCCTTCTCCGCCGGTTGCGTCCACTCCTTCCACGATCAGTTATTGCGTCGGATCGAGCCTGCCCGTTTTGGGGATCAATCCCAATGCGAACTACATTCCGTTCTGGGTGAATGTGCAGGATAATTCCACGGCGCTCGGGTATTCGTATACTCCGCCGGCCGGTTCCATCACAGCTCCGGGCCAGTATTATTATACGGCATTTTATTACTCTTCGCTCAGCGGCGGATGTGCAAGTCTTCCGACGTTGTTCCTTATCAACGCCGCGCTTCCCCCGGTGATACAGGTTTCCGGCGACACGACGATCTGCGCGAATGAAGTTGCGTTCATGAATGCGTCGGGTTGTTCCTCCTGCACATACAACTGGTCGCCCGCGCCGACAGGAAGCTCGTCCACATCTCCTTCCGCATCCACGTCGCCTTCGTCATCGACAACGTATACCGTTACGGCTACGGATGCATCGGGCTGCGCGGATATGCAGACGGTGAATGTCGTGATCGATCAGTCGGGCGCCTGCGGCGGCGGATCATCTGCTGTTTCCGGTGAAATCCATCCCTGGGGCGGGATCACGCCGAACGGAGATGGAAACAATGATACCTGGGTTATTGATGGAATCGATGCATTTCCGGATGCTATTGTCATTATCTATAATCGTTGGGGAATGGAGGTATGGCGTAAAAGCGGTTACGACAACACGAATGTTTACTGGTCGGGAGAAGCGAAGGACAATTCGCGCCTGCCTGACGGAACCTATTATTACATAATACAGCTGGATGATTCTTCCTTGCACGGATGGGTCGAGCTGTCAAGATAAACACTATGAAAATGAACAACCGTAAATTACTATTGCTGTTTGCTCTTCTGTCTTTACTTGTGCTGAAAGGATTTGCGCAGGCTCCCCCGCAGGGCATCAATTACCAGGCGGTGGCGCGGAACGCATCGGGCGCGGAGCTGACGAACACGACTCTCTCGGTGCGCATTTCCATCTACAGCGATGCGGCGGCGACGCAGCTCGTGTTCCAGGAA
>DASTSF010000433.1:0-12929 GCA_035760825.1 Bacteroidia bacterium | reverse complement strand
AAAATGCGCGTGCTGAAACCGGAGATCGACGAGATCAATGAAAAATACAAGGGCGGCGACCAGCTGAAAAAACAGCAGGCCACGATGGAACTGTACAAAAAAGCGGGCGCCAACCCGGCATCCGGCTGCGTTCCGCTGTTGCTGCAGATCCCGATCCTTTTCTCGCTCATCCGCCTTTTCCCCGCGTCGTTCGAGATCCGCCAGCAGGGACTGTGGTGGGCGAAGGACCTGTCGACTTACGATTCCGCCTGGAATTTCAGCCACAGCATCTGGCTGCTGGGTGATCACGTAAGCCTTTTCGCGCTGCTGATGACGGCATCGACCATTCTCTACACGTGGATGAACCAGCAGATGCTGACACCGGGAAGCACGCAAATGCCGGGCATGAAATGGCTCGTTTACCTGATGCCGGTCGTGTTCTTCTTTGCGCTGAATTCGTATTCCGCAGCGCTGAGCTATTATTATTTCGTCAGCAACATCATCACGTTCGGACAAATGTTCCTCATGCGCAGGTTCGTGGATGAAAAAGCGATCCACGCGAAGATCCAGGAGAACAAGAAGAAGCAGGTGACCAAAAAACCCGGACTGATGCAGCGCCTCGAGCAGGCGCAGCGCAAGCGCATGGAAGAGCTCCAGCAGCAGCAGAAAGGCCAGAAAGGCCGCAAGAAATAACCAGGTAACAAAACACGGGAACAGCATCCGGACGGGTGCTGTTTTTTTTATTCAGTCGCTCGTCTGCACATACAGGTATTTTCCGTTCGCGCGGTAATACACTCTCGACGCCGATTCGAATTTCACAAAATCGATCGCATCGCAATCGGGCTTCACCGTTTTGTTTTCATACACGTCCGTCACTGCGCGGTCCGGTGCACGCTGAATTGCATACAAACCGAGATCGGCTTCCGGCTGATTTTCCCACACATCCGCTTTCTCGGCTGAAAAACCTGCCTTTCCCGCAATGAAAATCCAGAGGCCGGTCTCTTTCCGTTCCGCGTTATACATCAGCAATGCATAATCCGTTTTGTCATCGCAGTTGAAATCCGCCGGGAACAGATCGACAAGCGAGCTGTCCGTTTTGTACTTATCGAACCAGTACCCGCTCCACAAAGAAGGCGATACAAGTTTCCAGCCGCTGAAATCCTTTTCAAGAAAATCCTGCAGGGAAGACGGGAGATAATCTTCGTAAATCGAGCTGTCGCAGGTCGACGGCATTACATCCGCTACGGGTATGGCCCCGGCATTGTTCTCTTTTGCGGAAGGCGCCGGATCCTTTTTCGCCGCGGCAACGGAATCACGGAACATCGAATCGCGCCGCGGATCTTTTTCCGCATTACCACACGAAGAGAGCAAAGCGGCAAGCGTAACGGTGTAAAAGATGGATCTCATGTTACCACTGCCGGAAAGGTTCATAAATAATTATGCCCTGCCAGGTAGTTCTGCACGTAATCCCGCACGCCGTCCTCGAGCGAAGCAAATTCATTTTTGTATCCTGCTTTTTTCAGCTTTGACATGTCCGCTTCTGTAAAATACTGGTACTTGTCGCGGATGTCTTCGGGTGTATCGATGAACGTGGTCCGTTCTTCTCTTCCCATTGCGCTGAACGTGCTCCGTGCAAGATCGAGAAATGTGCGCGCCTTTCCCGTACCGAGGTTATAGATCCCGCTTTCGGGATACTGGTCAGCGAGGAAATCGATCACTTCCGTGACATCCTTCACGTAAACGAAATCACGGAGCTGCCCACCGTCTTTATACTTCGCGTTGTGCGAACGGAAAAGCCGCATGGCGCCGGTTTCGGATATCTGCCCGAACGCATGAAAAATAACGGACGCCATTCTTCCCTTGTGATATTCGTTGGGTCCGTACACATTGAAAAATTTGAGTCCGTACCAGTGCGGCGGATGATGCTTCTGTTTCAGTACCCAGCGGTCGAAATCATTCTTCGACTCGCCGTACGGGTTCAGCGGTTTCAGTTTTTCGACAACAGCATGATCATCTTTGTAACCGAATTCGCCGAGTCCGTATGTGGCTGCGGAAGACGCATACACCAGCGGGATATCGAACCTGCAGCAAAGCTCCCAGATCGCTTTCGAATAATTCAGGTTCAGCCGGTCGAAAACGGATTTGTCGAATTCCGTCGTGTCGGTCCGCGCCCCGATGTGGAAAACCGCATCCAGCTTGCCGCCGTGCTCTTGCATCCACTTCGGGAAATCGTCGCGGTGAATTTTTTTCAGGAATATTTTCCCTTCGAGGTTCCTGTTCTTATCCTCGCGTGAAAAATCATCAACGAGGATAATGTCTTCCGCTCCTTCTTCGTTGAGCTTTGAAACGAGGCAGGAACCGATGAATCCCGCAGCACCTGTGATTACCTTCATAGTTGAACAAAGTTCAGAAAAACTTCCGCTCACTTTTCACGCTTCGGCCATCCGAAAAGCGCAGAAGTGAGCAATGGCAAAAGAAAGATCGTCATCGTACCGATGGAAACGTACAGGTCAGCCGTATGACTTTCGAGGAACAATGCGAGAGGAGACAATGGCGTGAAATGCGTCCACAGCGTAACGGAAAGCTTCAGCCCGAGGAGGAAAATGACAATGAAGGCCGACGTTTCGAGGAACGCGTATTTTTCCATCAGCTTCACAAACCCCTGCGCGACGAAACGCATCGCAAGGATGCCGATAAAAACACCGGCGCAGATGAGCAGGATATTATCGGTGAACGCCACGGCGGCAAAAACATTGTCGATGGAAAACGCCATGTCCATCACCTCGACCAGGATGACGGTGGCCCAGAACGCGCTGAGAAATCCTTTTGTTTTTTTATAGATCCAGCTTTCCGATTTATTCAGCGGATCGTCCTCTTTTTCCGGCGTTGCTTTGGCTGCGAAATAATTCACGGAAAGATAAAGCAGGTACGCGCCGCCCGCCGCTTTCAGCCACCAGATGTGGACCAGCCACGCGGCAAGCACGAGACTGGCGCCGCGGAAAATGTAGGCGCCGAAAATCCCGTAGCGCAAGGCTTTCCCGCGCTGCTCTTTCGGAAGATCCATCACCATCGTGGCGAGTACGGCTGCGTTGTCGACGGAAAGCAGGCTTTCGATGATGACGAGATTGAAAATGATCAGCAATGCTTTGGCCGGATCGCTGAGAATGTCGTGGAGGAAATGCATTCCGCACGAAGGTAGAAAAGAAAAACCAGCGCATCCCGTATTCAGCGGGCGACGAAAAGATCACCGGAGAACGGGGGAATGATCTTTTTCTCCAGCGCTTTGCCGAACAGGATTTCCACCGCCCGTCTTCCTTCCGTCCCGAGGGTGACGGAAAATCCGTTCACGTACAGGTCGATGTGCTTGTACATCACTTCCTCGCTCATTTCCTGCGCGTGCGCGCGGATGAACGGCAGGCTTTCTTCCCGGTGCGCGAACGCGTATTCCACGCTTTCGCGGATGAGCGCGCTCACTTTTTTCTGAACGTCAGCCGGGAATTCCCGCCGCATGGCAATGCCGCCCAGCGGAATGGGCGCTTTCGTGGTTTCTTCCCAGAACTCGCCGAGGTCGATGATCTTCCGCAGTCCTTTCGCTTCATAGGTGAAACGGTTCTCGTGGATAATGAGGCCTGCATCTGCTTTTTCCTCGAGCAGCGCTTTTTCAATTTCGGAGAACACGAGCTCCGTTTTATTCTTCGCTTCCGGGAATGCGTAGCCGAGCAGGAAATTCGCCGTCGTATATTTCCCGGGAATAGCGATGTTCAGCTTCCCGTTTTTCACTTCATCGATGGAAATTTCACGCTTCGAGATCAGCAGCGGACCACAATTACGGCCGAGTGCGCTGCCGGAATCAAGCAGTACGTATTTTTCCGCGCACCACGCGAAAGCATGGTAGCTGAGCTTGGTCACGTCGATCGAAGAAGAAAACGCTTTGCGGTTGAGCGTTTCCACATCCTCCATCACGATGTCAAAATCGATTCCCTGCGTGTCGATACGTTTGTTCACGATCGCATCGAAGATGAAGCAGTCGTTGGGGCAGGGAGAAAATCCGAGAGCTATTTTCACTTCCAGGATGGTTTCAGGTAAATTTCACACGCATGATCGCGGGGCAATACCCGCGTATATGAAGATCAGACGTTGTCGAGTATCTCCGCCGCTTTTTCATTGAGGTTCCTGATCGCCTCCGCCATTTTCCACGCATCGCGGTTACGGCGTTCGACGATATTGGAAACCGCGCGCACCTGGGCATACGGAATGTTTTCAACGAGGCAGGCATACGCGAACGCAGCGCCCTCCATCGATTCCGTCTGCGGCTTGTAACGTTCCTTCACTTTATGGATCGAATGTTCCGCGCCGTGGACCGTGTTCACCGTGATCCCGTTTACCTGCTGCAGGGAGGACAGCGAAGGATTCTGCATAGGGTGAAGATTGACAAGCTGTCCCCACTTGTACGGAAATTCATTTTCGCCGAGCAGGTTGAGCTCGCTCACGGAAAGAAATTTATCGCCGTCTTCCGCACCCGCTTCCGAAATGCGGTCGGAGATCACCTGCACCACCGTTCCCGGTGCGAACGAAGGATCGAAGCTGCCGCACGTTCCGAAATTGAACGCGGCTTCGTATTTCTCCTTTGCAAAAACGTGGCCGAGCCAGTAAGCCGTAGCCGTCATGCCGACACCGGAGATGAGCACGTCTACGTGATGCCTTCCGGCTTCGTAAGCGCGCAGGCGTGGTCCCGCCTCGCCGGTGAATTTCATTTTCGCAACGAGCGGTGCGATCTCCATGTAGGTGGCAGAAACGACGAGTATCTTCATTTAACGAAGGTAGGAAGGCGGGGATCAATCTTCAAAAGGAAAAACAGGAGACTGCACAACCGGGATGCAGAAGACTTTTTGATTTTTTAACGCTGTTCTGCGCCCCTGCCGCCCTTTGTTTTTGGCGTATATTTGCAATGAAAATGATCTACATCACACGCAGGGAAAGGTTTACCGCCGCCCACAAACTTTTCCGCCCTGAATGGAGCGATGAAAAGAACGCGGAGATTTTCGGCGGATGCGCCAATCCGAACTGGCACGGGCACAATTATGAACTGTTTGTTACCGTAAAGGGAAATATCGATCCGTCTCTCGGCTATGTGATGAACCTGAAAGACCTGAGCGGGATGATCCGGAAGCTCGTCACTGAAAAGCTGGACCACCGCAACCTGAACCTGGATGTGGATTTCCTGGAGGGCGTAATGACCTCGACGGAAAATATCGCGGTCGCCATCTGGAACCAGCTGGAAAAACCGGTGGCGGAATCCGGGGCAAAGCTGCATGGCGTGAAGCTGGTGGAGACGGAGAATAATTATGTGGAATATTTCGGAAGCGGGACGTGAGATATGAGGCGTGAATATTTAATCAGAACCTGAACAAAGAACTTTTAATGGAAGAAGAATTCGGATATACCAAGATCGACAAGTACAACAAGTCGGCGATCGAGAGTCTTTCCAGGCAGTACAAGCTGATCCTGGAAAAGATCGGGGAGGATCCCGAACGGGAAGGACTGGCGAAAACGCCGGAGCGCGTGGCGAAAGCGATGCAGTTCCTCACGCACGGCTACGATCTGAACCCGGCGGAAATTCTCCGTTCCGCGATGTTCCGCGAAGAATACAGCCAGATGGTGATCGTGAAAGACATCGAAGTATATTCCATGTGCGAGCACCACATGCTTCCGTTCTTCGGCAAAGCGCACGTGGCGTATATCCCGAACGGGTGCGTGGTGGGACTGAGCAAAATCCCCCGCGTGGTGGACGCCTTCGCGCGACGCCTGCAGGTGCAGGAACGTCTCACGAACGAGATCCGCGATTGCATCCAGGATACGATGAAGCCGCTCGGCGTGGGTGTCGTTATCGAAGCGCAGCATTTATGTATGCAGATGCGCGGCATACAGAAACAGAATTCCGTGACGACAACATCGGCGTTCACGGGTGAATTTTTGCAGGAAACCACGCGGTCGGAATTCATCAAGCTGATCGGATCGAAATTGCATTAACCTTAAAAACAATAAAACCATGTACAACAATTTTCAAAACGAGGAAACTATCGGTAAAGAATACATTACCGAGCAGGCGACCCGCGCTTTCGTGGCGCAGGTTTTCGGGTGGATGTTCGGCGCGCTGCTTATCACGGCAGGCATCGCCTTTGCATTCGCGAATATTCCATCGCTTACCTCCATTCTTTTCGACGCGGCAACCGCGAAGCCCACGGCTGCGTTCTGGATCGCGACGTTCTCTCCCATTGCCGTGGTAATGGCTGTCAGCATCGGGCTCGACCGAATGAGCACGGCATTGGTGGCAAGCCTTTACATCCTTTATTCGGCGCTGCTCGGCGTCAGCCTCTGCGTTATTTTTCTCGCATTCGATCCGCTGCTTATCGTCAAAGCCTTTGCGCTCACTGCGGGCACGTTCGGCATCATGGCGATCCTCGGGTACACGACGAAAACAGACCTTACACGTTTCGGTTCCATCCTCATGATCGGCGTGTTCGGCATTGTTGTCTCGATGATCATCAACTGGTTCATGCACAGCAGCGGGTTTTCCTATCTCATCGACATTGCGTGCCTTGTCGTTTTCACCGGGCTGGTCGCTTTCAAAATGCAGCAGATAAAAACGATCGGGCAGCAGGTGGGTACTTCCCGCCCGAAGCTCGCGATCTGGGGAGCGCTCACGCTTTACATCACGTTCATCAACCTTTTCCTGACGATCCTCCGCCTGCTCGGGAGCCGCAGGTAAAATTCATTACTCCCATCGAAAAGCCTCGCACCAATGCGGGGCTTTTTTGTGAACTTATCAGGACGCGCAATTCGCCAATCTGCACACCGGGATTCCGCAGCAACATTTCACCGGCAAGACCTGCATTTTCTGCGCATCCGTTATCTTCGCTTCATTCAACGAAACATTTCCTTATGAAAAAAGCCTACATCTTCCCCGGACAGGGGTCACAGTTTCCCGGAATGGCGAAAGAGCTGTACGAAACGAATTCCGTTGCGAAAGAAATGCTGGAGCGTGCGAATGAAATCCTCGGTTTCCGTATCACTGACACGATGTTCAGCGGAACAGACGAAGAGCTGAAGCAGACGAAAGTAACGCAGCCCGCGATATTCCTTCATTCCGTTTCACTCGCTGCAACGCTCGGCGATTTTCATCCTGATATGGTGGCAGGCCATTCGCTCGGCGAATTCTCTGCGCTCGTGGCAAACAAAACGCTCGCGTTCGAAGATGCGCTCGTTCTTGTTTCGAAACGCGCGATGGCGATGCAGAAAGCATGCGAGATGCAACCCTCCACGATGGCAGCCGTGCTCGGCATGGACGACGGGAAAGTGGAAGAGATCTGCGCTTCGGTAACGGACGATGTTGTCGTTGCTGCGAATTACAACTGTCCCGGCCAGCTGGTGATCTCCGGCTCGGTGACGGGAATCAACAAAGCGATCGAGCTGCTGAAAGCGGCCGGCGCAAAACGTGCGCTCGTGCTGCCCGTGGGCGGCGCCTTCCATTCTCCGCTGATGGAGCCGGCACGCGTGGAGCTGGAAGCGGCGATCAGGGCGACAAAATTTTCGGCGCCGGTATGCCCCGTTTACCAGAATGTGAACGCGAAACCGGTGCTCGATCCGGCAGAAATACAGCAGAACCTCATCGCGCAGCTGACAGCGCCCGTACGCTGGACACAAACCGTGCAGAACATGGTGGCTGACGGTGCAACGAATTTCATCGAAGTGGGTCCGGGAAAAGTGCTGCAGGGCCTCGTGAAAAAGATCAGCGCCGGGGCGGAAGCGGTGAGCGCGTGAGGTGGGCAGTAGTCAGTCTGAGTAGTTGCGAAGCAAACATCAGCGCCGGACTGAAAACTGTGAGCCGGGCTTTAGTCAGTCTGAGTAGTTGCAAAGCAAACATCAGCGCCGGGCTGAAAACTGTGAGCCGGGCTTTAGTCAGTCTGAGTAGTTGCAAAGCAACGTATCGAAGACTGACTAAAGCCGGAAAAATTTCCCCATTCACTTTTTAATTAACATTTCCCCTTTAAAAGTTACCCGGCAGGCAACCGCCGGGCCTGCTTTTGCGTTATATATTAGTCGAGGCAAACATCACATGAAAAAGATCATCCTTCTCACGGTTTTTTCGGCAAGCGTGCTTTCTTGCGCAGCGCAATTCTTCCAGGGATTCGGCATCATGGCCGGAGCCACGGCAGGACGGCAGCGCTGGGATTTTTACAGCCCGGATTCAAAGTCAAAATCGAAATACCTGCTTCGTTACAACGGGGAAATTTTTGCGGAGTTCTTCGATAATCCCACGTTCCGCTGGGTAACAGAGCTGCAGTACAACGTGAAAGGCGCGAAGTTCGAAGGACAGACGACCAACCCGGTCGGGACGGGAACCGTCACGAACAAGTATACGAACCAATATGCGGCGTGGAATAACTACCTGATGATCCGCCGCGAAATGGTTTCTATCATCCCGTACGCGAAGGTGGGTCCGCGGCTCGAATATGTTTTCAGCTCGCAGCAGAGCTTCAAAAAATTCCACGTTACCGGCGCGCTCGGCGCAGGCGTTGAATTCGTGGCGTACGGACCGGTGAAATTCCTCACGGAAGCGTGGTGGGTGCCGGACCTGGCGCATTCCTACACATCGGACCATTTCGACATACGCCAGCATTGCTGGGAGCTTCGTGTGGGACTGAAATTCACCTTCAGCCACGGTGAAAGCTGTCCGCGTGTGTACACCTGAAAAACGGCCCGCACACAATATTCTTCTTCCTTTTGCGTCACCGCAGTAACTTCGTCAGATGCGGCTTCCCGTTCCCGTCATTGTATTCGTGCTTCTCCGCGGAATGCTTTCCGCCCAGACGACGTTTTCCCTCGACGTCATCGAACCCGGGAATGAGCATGCGCTGAAAAAGATCGATTACGCGAAAACATTCCGGAGCAAAGCTGAACGCACGAAAACGATGAACGACATTCTCGTGACGCTGTGGAATGAATCGTACATCGCAGCGAGATACGACAGCGTGCGTGAAGATTCTTCTTCCGCAACAGCCTACCTCGATCCCGGCGTGAAATACAAATGGGCGAGGATCGGCAAGGGCAATGTAGATGAGCAGATACTTTCCGCCACCGGCTTCCGCGAAAAAACATTCCGCAACCGCGCCATCCGGTTCAAAGACGTGGCGAAAGTCGAAGAAAATATCCTGGAGTGGTGCGAAAACCACGGCTACCCGTTCGCATCAGTGCAGCTCGACAGCGTGAGGTTCGACAATGAAAACACGATCAGCGCGCAGCTTTCGCTGAACAAAAACCGCTATACGAAGATCGACAGCATCGACGTCGATGGTTCCCTGAAAATTTCCCGGCCCTTCCTGTACAATTACATCGGCATCAGGCCCGGCGACGCGTACGACGAAAGCAAGCTGGTTGCGCTTTCCAAACGGCTGCGCGAGCTGGCTTTCGCGAAAGTGACAAAATCGTACACAATTCTTTTCACGGAGAAATACACGAAGCTCACTTTGTACCTCGACAAAAAGCGCGCGGGACAATTCGACGGCGTCGTCGGTTTTCTTCCCGACAGCCGGACGGGCAAGATCCAGTTTTCCGGCGACGCACGGCTGAAGCTGCAGAACAGCTTCGGTCACGGCGAAGTGCTCGAGCTGACGTGGAGCCGCCTGCGCGTGCAGACGCAGGACCTGAAAGTGCATGTGAATTATCCGTACCTGCTGCATACGCCCGTAGGCATCGACTACACGATCAAGCTGTACAGGCAGGACACCACGTTCATCGACGTGAACCAGGCGATCGGGCTGCAGTACATGTTCAGCGCAAACACGAGCCTTACCGCGTTCGTCAAACGGAGAAGCTCCACGCTGCTTTCCACTTCGCTTTACGAAGCGTCGACGGTTCTTCCGGATTTCGCGGACATCAGCACGAACGCATACGGGCTCGGTTTTCACCGGGAAGACCTCGATTACCGTTTCAACCCGAGAAGAGGATATGCATTCACGATCACAGCGGACATCGGCAACCGCAACATCAAAGAAAACCCGCGGCTGAACCCGGTTGTTTACCAGAACCTGACGCTGCACAGCGTGCAGTATGGCAGCGAGCTGGATGCGGAAAAATTTTTCCCGGTAGGAAAACGCAGCACGATCATGACCGGGCTGAAGTCGGCGTGGCTCTACAACAGCCAGTCGATCTTTCGCAATGAGCTGTACCGCATCGGCGGACTCAAAACGCTGCGCGGGTTCGACGAGGAATCCATTTACGCATCGTCTTATGCCATCGGCACGGTCGAATACCGTTTCCTGCTCGAAGAAAATTCATGGTGGTTCGTTTTCACCGACGCATGCTGGTACGAGAACAACAGCCGCAACACGTTCGTCACCGACACGCCGTTCGGATTCGGCACCGGCATCACGTTCGAGACCAAGGCGGGAATTTTCGCACTCACGTATGCGCTGGGAAGCCAGTTCGGAAATCCCGTTCAGTTCAAGGACGGGAAGATACACGTGGGATTTGTGGGGATGTTTTAAATACTGTTTCCAGTTTCTCATTTCCCGTTTTCGTTTTTCATCCAGGTATGTGCGTTATACAGTCGTTCCCATTCATCATTTTCCACAGATAACCTCCTTCCAAATCCCCTTCCCCGCTCTTTTGGTTAAATTTGCTTTCGGAGAACATTCACCCATGATCAGCGGACAAAAAAAACGTAGCGGCATCCTGTTCACTTTGGGTGCGGCATTTTTCGTTTTACTTTTTTCCGCTGCGTTGTTCGATTCCTGCTACACGTCACAACCTTCCGTTTCACGCCAGAACTTTTCAAAATATTACAAGCCTGAAGAAAAGGTGCTGCGACCCGGTTATGTGCTCTTCAACGTAACGGACAGCATGAGCAGGCTTTACTTCACCGTCAATTCCACCGACCTGCTCTATTCGAAGAACGGCGGCAGCGACGACTATACGGCACGCGTGCTGCTTTCCTACGTAATGCATCCTGTCGATCTTCCGAAGATGGTCGCCGACAGCGGTCACTCCGTGATGACGGATGTAAGTCCGCCCGGTGAAAACAAGCAGCTCGCTTCCTGGGTGGACATCGATGTTCCTGCGAAAGGAAAATATTTTCTCGAGATCACCTTCCGCGATATGAACAAGCTCACGATCAGCTACGAATTGCTTTACCTCGACCAGAGCGGACCTGATTCCCCGAATGATTTTCTTCTCGTTTCGAAAGAAACGGACTCACCGCTCTTCCGGAATTATGTGGATCCGGGCGAGTCGTTCATGATCCGCTGCAAAAATTCGTACCAAGGAAAACTGTTCGTGCGCCGCTACGGGAATTCACCTTATCCTGCGCATCCGCCCTACTCCACGTATAAATACCAGGATGACGCAGTTCCCGATTCTTCGTGGTGGATGAGCGATTCTGCACATACAAGCCTGTCGCTTTCACGCAAAGGATGGTACCTCTTTTCCACCGGCGAAAATTCAACAGGCGGAATCGTCGTTGCGCGGTTCAGTCCCGGCTTTCCCGTGATCAGCGATCCCCGCGACCTGCTTTACCCGCTGCGCTACCACACCACGAAAGAAGAATACACGAAAATGGATACCGCTTCGGACACGAAAAAAGAAGTAGACCAGTTCTGGCTCGATAAATCCGGGAGCGAAGAACGCGCGCGCGAGGTGATCCGCAATTTCTACAACCGCGTGGAAGCCGCCGACAAATTATTTTCCACGGAAAAAGAAGGCTGGAAAAGCGACCGCGGAATGATCTACATTATTTACGGTCCGCCGCAGAACGTGTACCGCAATGTTTCCAGCGAAACCTGGATCTACGGGAATGATTTCGGTCCCGGCAGCGTCAGCTTTGTTTTCGATCATGTCGCCAACGCACCCACCGACCAGGAGTTCGAGCTCGCACGCAGCCAGGATTACCGCGTGAGCTGGACGCAGGAAGTGGACGAATGGAGACAGGGACATGTAACCACCATGCATTAACGTGAAAAAAGAAACGCATTTGTCCGACGACACGCTCGTTTACGGCATCCACGCCGTGAGCGAAGCCATACGCGCCGGGAAGGAATTCGACAAGCTGTTCATCCAGGACGGACTGAAAGGAGATTTGTTCAGCGCGCTGAAGCCGCTGATCCGCGAAGCGGGAATTTTCTGCCAGTTCGTTCCCGTGCAGAAGCTCAACAAGATCACGGGCGGAAAAAATCACCAGGGTGTCGCGGGATTCCTTTCGCAGATCGGTTATCATTCCATCGGACAGGTGGTGCCTTCGCTTTTCGAAAGCGGTGAAACGCCGCTCGTGCTCATCCTCGATCGCATCACCGATGTGCGCAACTTCGGCGCGATCGCACGCACGGCCGAATGCGCAGGCGCAGGCGCGATCGTCATTCCTTCACGCGGCGCCGCGCAGGTGAACGCCGACGCGGTGAAAACATCCGCAGGCGCGCTGCACAAAATTCCCGTGTGCCGCGAAGACAACCTCAAAGAAACGATCGAATACCTGAAGCAGTCGGGATTCCGCATTGCAGCCTGCACGGAAAAAGCCAGCCAGCCGCTGTACGAAGCCGATCTCACCGGTCCGCTCGCCGTGATCATGGGCTCGGAAGAAGACGGCATCTCACCTGAATATTTGAAACGTTCCGACGTGCGCATACAAATTCCCATGCGCGGAACCATTTCTTCCCTGAACGTTTCGGTGGCGGCCGGAATTGTTTTGTTCGAAGTGCTGCGGCAACGGAGAGCGTAGCTGCTCGCGGCTTACAGTTCGCGTTTGCTGCATGTCCGGCCTGAAGAAAGATCAGTCCCCGAAGAACGCCGGCTTTTTGACAGCACGGTACATTTCACCGGAAAACGAAGCCGCCACTGCCAGCTATGGTCCGGGCTTCAGATCGCGCCTCGCTTTTTTCTTTTTGAAATCCAGGCCGCAG
>DASTSF010000432.1:0-3677 GCA_035760825.1 Bacteroidia bacterium | reverse complement strand
TCACGAACCAGCTGTCGCGCAGCATATCCATCATCGTGATGCTTTCCTGTGCCGGCTGCGCGGTGTTGACGGCGGCGTTTGCTTTATTTAACGAGTCCGAGGCAATATTTGCGGCCTGAAGTAAAAGGAAGTGAGACATTTTTTCGCTCCTGGTTTTCTTGAATTAATAACGTGTTTTCATCGAAATTATTTCAAAGCGAAAGGCTCACGGGAAAGTCCCTGAGCCTATTTTCAACACTCGCGTGTTCATTCCCGGCAAGCCTTCGCCGATCTTCACTGCCGGCAGCAAAGATCTTCGCGCGATTTCTCGCAACGTTTTCGCTCCGTTAGAATTTACTTAGAGAGGACGAAACGGATCGGTTTGTTGTAGATGAAGTTTACCGGTGTGCCGTTATCGTCCCCCGGCGTCCAGGCGGGCATCAGCTTCGCCACGCGCAGCGCTTCACGGTCGAGAATGGGATTTGCACCTTTCAGCACCTGCACATCTTTCACTTGTCCGGTCGTCGTCACCACCCAGGTCAGCCACACGGTCCCTTCGATGTCTTCATCTTTCGCAGCCTGCGGGTAATGCGTGTTGTCCGCGAAGAACTTGTCGATCCCGGGGAACGAAGGCGGGTTGCTGGCCCAGCGGACAAGCGGCGGTTCCGGTTTGGCAGGCGCCGAATCCTGTTCGCAATCGAGGCAGGGATTTTTTACCGGGTCCCCGGTTCCTGTTCCTCCTTCCACACCGGTCGGTTTTCCGCCTGCTTCATTATTCGCGGGCGGAGGTGTGACCGGCTGGGTGGTCGTTACAACAGGTGTGGTCAGATCTGCTGTCGCCTTCGGCGCTTTCGGCGCCGGCGGATCGAGTCGTTTCTGCACTTCCTGCTTTTCCTTCGGCGGATTTACGACATCAGTCGTTTGCGTAAGATCCACGACATGCGTGACGTACTCTGTCGGAGGCGTCATGGCATCGGCGTTATCCTGCGTCAGGAAATAGAGCCCCATCGCGGAGCAGAAAGCGGATGATGCGATCACGCACGCGGCCATCACGCTTCTCCGGTAGTTACGGCGTATGTAGTACGCGCCGTATTTTTTATTGCGGTTCTCGAACACCAGCTCATTGAAGCTGGCGGAGAGGACATATTTTTCGTCCATACGATCAAAGTTTTAATTGGGTTAGACATAATCTGTTTCGCTGCATTTTTCTGCGCAAAAAAATGCACCTGCATTTACACGTCGGGAATGTGCTGCACGCGGCGGAGGATGTGATCACCGGTTCGGGTACCGGTGAGGAGGATGCGTTGCGTGCGTTTTGTTACTGCAGGAGTAGAGTCAGATCATTCGGAAAAGAAAAAGCGCGTTCGCTTTGTTTATGCAAGAGTAGGAAGGATGTTGCACATGCGGAAACGGTGCTTTGCAAGTGGCGGACGGGAAAAAGCAAGTGGAATGGGAAATGCGTTATTTCTTCTCGATGTACACCGATGTTGAAGGAAACGCAAAAGAAGATCCGTTCTTTTCCACGATGTCCATGATCGCGAAATTGATCTCTTCTTTTGTTTTCAGAAAAAGCGTGTAATCGAGATCGGGAATGTAGCAGGTTACCTGCACGTCGATCGAGCTGCTGCTGAGCTCGAACAGGTTTACGCGGTTGTCGCCTTCGAATGAGGTCTGCGGATGCGTTTCGATGAAATGAAGGATATCGGCAACGATCTTCCTGATCTGCTCCGGGCGCGTGGAATAAACAAGCCCGACAGTGAAACGCACACGTCGCGCTGTGCGCATGGTGAGGTTCACGATCTCGTTCTCCACCAGCTTGTGGTTCGGTATCGTCACGTAATTCCGGTCTTCCCCGCGTATGCGCGTGCTGCGGAAGCCGATCTTTTCGATCGTCCCCGTCTTATCGCCCATCTGGATGATGTCGCCGACCATGAAAGGTTTGTCGAGAAATATCGTAAAGCTGGCAATGAGGTTCTCGAGACTTTCCTTCGCGGCAAGCGCCACCGCAATTCCCCCGATGCCGAGTCCCGCCACCAGTGATGCGACGTTCAGGTGAAAAACACTGCCGAGCAGGAAGAAGACCGCAAGAATGACGACGATGACCTTGATCGATTCGCGCAGGAACGGGACCAGCTGGTCGTCGTCTTTGCCTGTCGTCTGGATGGCGCGATGATGAAGCACCAGCCCGAAAAAATCGACCAGCCGGAGAAGGATCCAGGTGAACGAGATCTCGATCAGCGCGCGTATTAGCCGTTCGAGCACCATGCGCAAACCCAGTTCCCCCGGAGGCGTCATGCTCCATTCTGGTGGCCAGGTAAGCTGCCGGCACGCGATGTAGATCACCACGAAAAGAATGAAATAATGCCAGGGCTTTTTGACGAGCTCGAACAGCTTCTGGAAGCCGACCGTGTCCGTCGGCTTCTTCCTGAAAACGGAAAAAATGATCTTCGTGAGAACTCTCGCCACCAGCGTGCGCAGGACCAGCCCGGAAAGAATGATCAGGACGAAGAACCACCAGTCGCGTACCGTATTCGGTGCAATGAATGTGCTGTCGAGAAATTCCTGCAGCTTTTGCATTTATACAAGTTGACGCAGCGCGATCCCGAAAGCGGCGCGTGCAATGCCGGTTTTCGCAGGACTGGCCGCGTGTGTTTTTTCCAGCGCCCGGCGGATCGTCTGCGAAACATCACCGAAAATGGAAGCGTCCGTGAGTGAAACATTTTCACCCATGAGATAAGCAAACACGCGCGCCATTCCGCAGTTCGCGATAAAATCTGGAATAACGCTCACGGCCTCGTCGGCGTGAAGACCCGTGGGACCGAAAAAGATTTCTTTATCGGCGAACGGAACGTTCGCTCCGCACGAGATCACTTCCAGCCCGTTTGCGATCATCCGGTCGACCTGCGCTTTTGTCACGAGACGCGAGGCGGCAGCCGGGATGAAAATGTTCGCACCGCAGTCCCATACTTTTTCCTGGATATCCGCCGCCGAGAGCATGTGCTGTGCATTCAGCCGGTTGCCTTCTTTCGAAAGGAAAAGTTTCCGCACTTCTTTTTCATCAAGTCCTTCCGCGCTGATGATCCCGCCCTCGCGGTCCACGATACCCGTGATCACGGCACCCATGCAGGCGAGATACCACGCGGCGGCGGAAGCGACGTTGCCCCATCCCTGCACGAGAACTTTTTTTCCTTTCACGCTTCCGCCCCACAAAGCGTAATAATGCCGGACGGATTCCGCCACGCCATAACCTGTGACCATGTCGGCGACGGTGTAATTGTCGCCCGGCGTGTACGTGCTGTCTTCTATTTTTTTCGTTACGCCGTTCCGAAGATTAGCGATGCGTTTGGAAATTCCTTCCGTGTCGGCGCCGAAATGCCCGCGCACCACGCCTTCCTGCGGATGCAGCAGACCGTATTCGCGCGTAATGGCAATGACGTCATGTATTTCGTCGACGTTGAGATCGCCGCCTGTTCCGTAATAATTCTTAAGCAGGGGAGTGACGGCGCGGAACCAGCGTTCGAGAACGCCTTTTCTCCTCGGGTCGGCCGGATCGAAATTGATCCCGGATTTTGCTCCGCCGATCGGCGGACCCGCCACGGTGAATTTCACTTCCATCGTTTTCGCCAGTGATTCCACTTCACGTTTGTCGAGACCTTTCCGCATGCGTGTTCCGCCTCCCGCAGCACCCCCGCGCAGTG
>DASTSF010000431.1:0-2133 GCA_035760825.1 Bacteroidia bacterium | reverse complement strand
TGGCCGACATCGTCCGCCGCAGCAAGAAGAAGATTTTTCTCGTCGCCAATAAAGTCGACACGGGCGACAAAACCTATCTCGCTTCCGAATTCTATTCGCTCGGCCTTGGCGATCCGTTCCCTGTTTCCGGGACGAACGGAAGCGGAACCGGGGAGCTGCTCGACGAGCTGGTGAAACACCTCGGCCCGGAAGAAGAAAATGCGGAGGAGGAAATTCCGCGCATTGCGATCGTCGGGCGACCCAACGCCGGGAAATCATCCATTGTGAACGTTCTCATCGGCGAGGAAAAGCACATTGTGACGGACATCGCCGGAACAACGCGCGATGCGATCGATACGCGGTTCAAAGGTTTCGGGCACGATCTCCTGCTCATCGATACGGCGGGACTGCGGAAGAAAACGAAAGTGCATGAAGACATTGAATTCTATTCCGTCATGCGCAGCATCCGCGCCATCGAAGAATGCGACGTGTGCATGCTCGTCGTTGATGCGAAGGAAGGTTTCGAAGGACAGGACCTGAACATATTTTCGCTGGCGGAAAAAAATAAAAAAGGCGTCGTTATTCTCGTCAACAAATGGGACCTGGTGGAGGACAAGACGAACAAGACGACGAAAGAAATGGAAGAGGAGATCCGCCACAAGCTGCAGCCGTTCCGCGACGTGCCGATCGTGTTCACGTCCGCAGTGACGAAGCAGCGCATCCTCAAGGCGCTCGAGATCGCCATTAAAGTTTACGAGAACCGGAAGAAACGCATTTCCACCTCGCAGCTGAATGAAGTGATGCTCCCGCTGATCGAAAATTACCCGCCCCCGGCTGTAAAAGCGAGCTACGTGAAAATAAAATACGTCACGCAGCTTCCGACGAAAACGCCCGTGTTCGCATTTTTCTGCAATCATCCGCAGTACATACAGGACTCCTACAAGCGTTTCCTCGAAAATAAGCTGCGCGAGAATTTCGATTTCAACGGCGTACCGGTAAGTGTTGTTTTCCGGAAAAAATAACAGCGCTTTCATTCATGAAACGAACAGCAGCTCTTCTTTCGTTTCTCATTCTTGTCATCGCTGCGGGCCGGCACTCGCAGGCGCATCCACACCGCGTTCCTGCGGCGGATTCCCTCGAAGCTTCCACTGATTCGATATTGAAGTTCTGGCTTTCCGCGGAAGCGGTGACGGAAGAAAAACCGGTTTGCAGAACGCTCTGGCTGTGGACGAGCGCATCGTCCATCGATTCCGCGCTGTATTACCATTCCCTGCTGTGGAGCTACAGGCCGCAGTCGTTGCCCGCGGAATTTTACCGCGGCGAACTGGAAAACAAAAAGTGGAACAAGGATCCGCTTGCGCAGGTGCTCCGTTCGGGTTCTTTCGGCCGCACGTATGACGCATGGAACAATTGCTGGGCCGCGCTGGCGGATGCCGTTTCTTTCGAAGGAAACACGCAGCTCGTCAAGGTCGATCTCGGGGACAGCGCGCTCATCGTGGTTTTCCGGCCGGAAAACAAGCGGCACGCGTGGACGGTTTACGACCTGGAAGGAAATTCACTTTCCATTGCAGATGCGCTGAAAAGAAAAGACCAGATCGCGGTGGTGTACTATTCCTCGCGAAAAACCAACCGGATGAAAGGGTACGCGGGATCTTATCCGCCAACTAACCTGCCCGGTTGCCGTTCTTTCATTCTCTGCAATGAAAAAATGATCAAAGGATGGGGACATGCAGTTCCCGGTCTGCAGGATAAACTGAACAGCGAGCTGAACTACCTGCTGCTGCTGAAAGCCTGGTTTGCGGAGAAACCGGGAAACTGTTCCGTCGCCGGGAAAAATGGAAAGAACACGATGCATGCATGGGCGGCGGCGAAAAATTCCTGCACGACCGCACAGTTGTGCATGAAGAATTTCCGTTACGGATCGGTGAATGCAGGGGAAGAAGAGATCAGGAATGTGATCGATAAGATCAGGAAGAACGGGCCGAAACAGGTGAACCCGGTGCAGAAATTTCCTTCGCGCGGCATTCGCTGACGGGAAAGCGCGAAACCCATTATTGCCGTTTCATTCACCCGACCTTCCCGCCGTTCTGCACTTTCCGTCCGGGCTGAAGCAGGATGACTTCGCCTTCATCTCCATACACGCCCAGCACCAGC
>DASTSF010000430.1:0-7642 GCA_035760825.1 Bacteroidia bacterium | reverse complement strand
TCCGTATCGCCTTTCCGGTAATGAAAACGTTCCTGCTCCGCTTCGGTAAGCGTGAAAAATGCCGTATGCAGCTCCGGCATCACGGCCAGCTTTTCGCTCAATGAAAACCCGAGCAGGCGGAGACGGTCTTCGGTATTGTCGTCGTAAATGCGGTTGTGGTTCAGCGCGCCTTCTGCGCCGGCCTCGAGCAGCTGCGCCGCAACGCGCATGGTTTTCGGGGAAGTGGACGGGAAACGGAACGAGCCGGTATCGGTCATGATGCCCGTATACAGGCAATTCGCGATGTCCCGGTCGATGAGCTTCGCGCCGCCGTCAGCGACGATGAATTCATGGATGAGCTCTGCGGTGGAGCTCGCGCTGACCTTGTGCAGGACGTATTCCGCAAAATCTTCCGGCGCCGGGTGATGATCGATCATCACTTTCGGAACAGGAAGCGCGGCTATGGTTTTCCCGAGATCGTTGAGGCGCCTGAGGTCGTTGAAATCGAGGCAGAAAACAATTTCCGCATCCTTCAGCAGCGTGTTCGCTTTCTTGCGGTGCTTAAGGGCGTCGACGACGGTACGGTTTCCCTTCATCCAGTGCAGGAATTCCGGGTAATCGTTGGGGACGATGACATCCGCCCGGTGTCCGCGTTTCAAAAGATAATTGGACAGGCCGAGCGAGGAGCCGATGGCATCACCGTCGGGCGACCAATGGGTGACGATAACAATGTTCCTTTTTTTCGAAAGGAATTTTCGCAGGCCGGAAATGGATTTTGCTTTCAAATCGGTGAGAAGCTTGGAATGTGGTAAACGTCCGGCGAACCGGCTCTCTGAAGGGTGTAAATTTAGTTCAAAAGATGCGCTGATAATCTTCGTCGTGTGAAAATGCTTACTTTTGCAGCCGATTTTAAACAACGTCAAACAAACATAATCCTATGTCAGGCAACCGCACATTTACGATGATCAAACCCGATGCAGTGGAGAACAATTATATCGGGCCGATCCTGGCGAAGATCAACGAAGCCGGGTTCCGCATCGTGGCTATGAAATATACGCGTCTTTCACCCGCAATGGCCGGGAAATTTTACGCAGTGCACAGTGAACGCCCGTTCTACGGCGAGCTGGTCGATTACATGTCTTCCGGTCCCATCGTGGCGGCCATTCTTGAAAAAGACGATGCAGTGTCTTCCTTCCGCAAACTGATCGGCGCCACCGATCCTTCCAAGGCGGATGCGGGAACGATCCGCGCGCTTTACGCAAAATCGATCGCTGCCAACGCGATCCACGGATCCGACAGCGACGAGAATGCGGAGATCGAAGGAAATTTCTTCTTTTCGCAGCTCGAGCGTTTCTGATCTTTCGTCACAAAAAATTATCCGGCCCCGGATTTCCCGGGCCGGATTTTTTATGCCGTTTTCGATTGCCGGATCATGACCGAAAGATGAAAAGCGGGCAAGGCCGTACCTGGTTTTTCACAACACATTCGAAACCAAACTCTTTTTTCCTCTCCCCGCTTCCGTGGTAAAAAGCGGGAAGTGCCGCGACGAAAATTTAAACCGGGCCGCCGTTTTTTATTTTTTCCATCCCGCCAGGAACAGCGAATCCGAAGTCAGGCAACCCGTGACACGGTAGGAAGAAAACGCAAGCGCAGAAGAAGTTTCCGCTTTTTCCTTGATCACGCACCGCCGGTAACCACCGCTCGCGTGGATGAACCAGCACTGCCCGTTTTCACAGGACAGGAATCCCGTGTGATTATCGAGTCCCACGACGTACAGCTGGTTACCTTTTTTGCGGACGTCCTTCAGGAAATCCGTCAATGTAAAACGCGAATACCTGCGGATGTTTTTTTCCGCGACGAGATCCCTGATCATCTGCTCAGACGCCATGCAGGCAAGCTCTTTCCGCTGCGTGACGAAACCGAGATCGCGCAGCACCGTCGTCACAAAATAACCGCAGGCGATCTTCCCGTTGCCCGGCCTCTCCGTCGTTCCGTTGAAATCCCACGGGGTGCCTTCCCAGAATGGAAATATCCTTTCGCTCACTGCGGAATGCAGGAGAAGCGAACGCCGGCGGAGCGACGCATGGCCGAGACTATCGTTGAGCGCGTGCAATTCTTCCCGGTAAACGGAATCAGGGTAATACGTTTTGTGCGGAGACGGCCGGAGAAAAAAAGGCGCGTACCGCCACGCCAGCGAAACCAGGCAGAGAACCGGAACGGCCAGGAGAATGATCTTCAGCATGCGCTTCATAGAGTGAAGCTATTGCGCTTTGCCGCGCTTCTCTTCCCGGAATGAACATTCACGGCATCGCATCTACCTGCTGCACGTATTTCCGGGATAATTGTAAATTCACTCTTTAACCCTGAACCCAATGAGCTCTTCCCGGCTTTTCGTGCGCAAAGCGTCACGTCACAAACACGGAGTCAATCCCCTACTGTTCCTGATTATCCTGGCGTGGCTGGTCATCGCCTTCGTCGTTTACGTAAACAATGAAGGCGCAACATCGGTTTATCTTCCGGGACCCCTGCTCATTTATTTCCTGTACCGTTCGGGCAGGAACAGGACCGAAGAGGTAACCGTCGTCATTGAAAAAGACAACAAAGACGGCGACTTGTACTTTTATTACCTCAACGAAGACAAAGAAAAAAAAGACGATTACCCCATCGATGAGTTCAGTTACTGGTACGTGCGGAATCTTTCCGGGAACAAGACCAAATCCTTCGACCTGTTCGTGAAGTTCCAGTGTGAAGGGAAGGACCCGGTCTTCCTCAAGGAAACAAAAGTGAATTTCGACGTTACTCCCGGCTGGGAAGAACTGGATGAAAAACCGGGATCTTCTGCACAAACTTTTCTTGTACCCGATATCGGGCAGCTGGCTTCCATCCTGGACAGCGCGGCCACCACGGAAAATGACGAATCACCCGCGGTCAATCTTCCGCAGCAATCATGAACGAATGTTCCGAAAGTGAAATAATCGCGCAGGAGAAACCTTGCAACTGCCCGCGCATCTTTTCACGGCGGTGAGGCGAAATCCCGCAACCGATAATTACCTTTTCCATCTTCACATTTTCCAGCTTCCGCGCAACATTTCCCCTGAACGAAGACATAACGAGAACCGCGTAATAACTACCGGAATATTCTTCCTGCGCTGAATTTTTATCCAGCAGCAGGACTGTTTTTCCTTCAAACAGCAATACATTTTTTTCAAGCCTGTAAAAAGCGGACGGAGAAGTTTCCTTCACAGTGAAATTTTTGATCGGGAACTGCTCTATTCCATCGTTATTGAAAAAAGGAGCGGCGTAAAAATCAGCAGTGCCTGAAGAAGCGTTGAACGCGGAATCCGTGAGGAGCGCTCCTGCATTCCCTTCTTTCAGACCGATCGCGGTGCCTTTCGGCGTACAGAAGAAAACCATTTCCCGCCTGCGCGCAGTCCGCACCGAGCTGCAGGAAACAAGGAACAGCAATGTGCAAAAACCGGCCAGCGAAAAATTCATCCACGTTCCTCTTTTACGAATGAAAAAAAGCACTGCTGCGACCACCGACACATAGAGCAGCAGGATTTCCGTCACCGTCCACGCCGAAGAATGCAGCACGTTGAACGGAAGATATTCCGTCAGCTTCACCGCCCCGTTGAGCAGCGCGACGAGGAAGCTGAAGATCACCGCCACTTTTCCTGCCATGAAAACGAAGGGGCTTACGGCGAGAAATAAAAGTCCGGCGTACATGACGATCGTCGCAAGCGGGATGACGAGGAGATTGCTGAGCAGGAACCACGTGGGGAACTGGTGGAAATAATACAGCCCGATGGGAAAAGTGAAGACCTGCGCAACGAGTGTGACACTGATGAGCGTCCATACATGCCGTAACGGGAAGACCTCCGGCTTCCACAGTTTTTGAAGCGCAGGCTGAAGCGTGACGATGCCCGCCACCGCGAGGTAGGAAAGCTGGAAACCGGCATCGAATAACAGCATGGGGTCGGTCGCAAGGAGAATAAGCGCCGAAGCGGAAAGTGAATTCAGGATGTGCGTTTTGCGCCCGAACGCTTTTCCCGCAATGACAACGGAAAGCATCGTAACGGAACGCAGCACCGACGGACAAAGTCCGGTAAGCGTGGCATAGAACCAGAGGAAAATGAGCTGAAGAACGATCAACGGCCATTTCCCGCCCCTGCGCCGTTCGAACGGCCCCAGCAGGCGCAGCAGCACGACGTACACCAGCGCAACGTGCATGCCCGAAACCGACAGGACGTGCATCGTCCCCGAGGCACTGTATGCATGCATAAGATCAGGATCAAGGTGGTCGGACGCGCCGAGCAGCAAAGCGGAAGCGACGGAAAATTCATCGCCGGAAATCCCGCTTTCCTGCATGCGCCGCATGAAATATTTCCTGAGTGTCAATGCAGCGCTGCGGAACCAGTTTCCGTCGTTGCGGAGCAGTTTCCAGTGATCCTGCGCGGCGAAAAGCTGCTCACTTATCCCCTGCCGCAGCAGCCAGGAGCGGTAATCGAACTCGCCCGGGTTCTTCGGCGCTTCGGTTTCCTGCGGGGAAGCGTTCACGAGCAGCACGTCGCCGTAACGCAGCTTTTCCGCTTCCGGGTCACGGCGAATGTAGGCGAGCATTTTCCCGGAAGCTGCTTTCCAGCCGCTGCTGTCTTTCGTGTACCGGATTTCCGCGACCACTTTTACAGACCTTTCTTTCACCACCGGCTCTTCCGTGATCCTGAACACGACAGCAAGAAGGTTGTGCTCTTTCCGGTCCGCGGAAAGAACCTGCCCGAGCTTTATTTCCGTCAGCGCGGCTCCTGCAAAAAACATTCCCGCAGAGACCAGCAGGCCTTCCATCCCCACAAGACGCAGCGTTCTTTTCCGCACCTGCGGGAACAGGAGCAACGCAACCGACACCAGCACTGCAGCAAGAGCGAAAACAGGAACCGACGGCGCGGGATGAAACGAATAGGAAAAAACAATTCCCGCACAGAAAGGGATCACCAGGCGGAGAAGCGGAATACGGGGAAGGAGCGACTGCATAAAAAAGCAGCCGAAATTATTTCCGCACCGGTTTATTAAACGGTTTTAAGCGTTTGAATTCGGGAAGAAAATGTGATCAGCCGCTTAGAGCGACATCCACTTCACCGCCAGGTCCACGATGCGGTTGGAATAGCCGATCTCGTTGTCGTACCAGCCGATCACTTTCACCATGTTCCCCACGATCGACGTGAATTCCGCGTCGAAGATGGTGGAATGCGGGTTACCGACGATGTCGACGGAAACGATAGGATCTTCCGTGTATTCGAGAACGCTCTTCAGTTCGCCTTCGGCCGCTTTGCGGAAAGCCGCATTGATCTCTTTTACGGAAGGCATTTTCCTGAGCACGCAGGTAATGTCAGTGAGCGATCCGTCGGGAACAGGGACACGGATGCCGCAGCCGCCAAGCTTTCCCTCGAGGTGCGGAAAAATTTTCGTGATCGCCTTGGCAGCGCCCGTGGAAGTCGGGATCATGGAGACTGCTGCAGCGCGTGCGCGACGGAGATCCCTGTGCGGCGCATCGTGCAGGCGCTGATCGCCGGTGTAGGAATGCACGGTGGTGATGTAACCGTCTTCGATGCCCCAGCTGTCGTCCAGCACCTTGATCATCGGCGCGGCGCAATTGGTCGTGCAGCTGGCGTTGGAGATAATGACGTCGTCTTTCGACAGCGTGTGATCATTGACACCGAAAACGAAAGTTTTGATATCCCCGCTTTTTGGCGGAGCGGAGAGCATCACCTTCTTCGCACCTGCGTCCAGGTGAAAGTTCGCCGATTCGCGGTCGAGAAATTTCCCTGTCGATTCCAGCACGATATCGGTGCCGAATTTCCCCCAGTGCAGCTTCGACGGATCTTTTTCCTGCGTGATCGGAATCCGCTGGCCATTGATGACAAGCGCATCCGGCTCGGCGGAAACTTCGCCCGGGAAACGGCGGTGCACGGAATCGTATTTGAAAAGATGCGCCAGCGTGTGGCTGTCCGTGAGGTCGTTGATCGCCACGATCTCCACGTTTTTCCGTTCGAGCATTACACGCATGCTCATGCGGCCGATGCGCCCGAAACCATTAATGGCAATTTTTGTTTTTCCCATTTCAAAAAAGTTTATGCGGTTCAGTTCTGCTGATCGTTCTTTTCATCGTCGTCCTCTTCCGTTCCTTCCTCGTTTTCCATCCCGGGAAGCAATGCGCTGCTTTCGCCCGCGGGAAGTCCCTGCACGTCCCTGAGCCTGCGGTTGATCGCTTTCGTGCGTTTCCCGATGAGCTCCTCCAGCGTATTTCCGGCCGTGTGAATATTCTTCTGCGCTTTCTGCAGCAGCCCGCCGAATTTTTCGAATTCCGTTTTTACCGCCCCGAGGATATTCCACACTTCGCTGCTCCGCTTCTGGAGGGCCAACGTGCGGAAACCCATCTGCAGGCTGTTCAGGATGGCGGCAATGGTGGTTGGACCCGTAATGATCACTTTATAATCACGCTGCATTTCCTCGAGCAGGGAAGAGCGGCGTACGACCTCGGCAAAAATCCCTTCGAACGGAAGGAACATGATCGCGAAGTCGGTGGTATTCGGAGGATCGAGGTATTTGTCGCGGATGTCTTTCGCGTTTTTGCGAATGGCGTCCTCGAGGCTCTTCGAGCTTCGCCTGATCTGTTCGGCATCGCCGCTGTCGTAAGCTTCGAGCAGTGCGTCGTAAGCGTCCTTGTTGAACTTCGCATCGATGGGAAGATAAACGAATGACCCGGCATCATCCTTCCCCGGGAGGCGTATCGCGAATTCCACGACCTTGTCAGAACTTTCCTTCGGCCTGTAATTTTTCACGAACTGCTCCGGCGCGAGGATCTGCTCCAGCAGCATTTCCAGCTGCACCTCCCCTATTCCGCCGCGCATCTTCACATTGCCCAGCACTTTTTTCAGTCCGCCGACATCCTGCGCCAGGTTCTTCATTTCGCCCAAACCTTCCTGTACGGCAAGCAATTGCTTGGAAACCGTTTCGAACGACTGGCCGATGCGTTCATTGAGCGTCTTCTGCAATTTTTCATCGACAGTCTCCCGCATTTTCTCCAGCTTCTCTTCTGTTTTGAGAATAAGCTCGCCCTGCTTTTTATCGAGGTCGGAGAATTTTTCCCGCTGGAGGTCGTTGAACGCCTTTACGTTTTTATCGAATGAATCTGCAAAATCCTTCAGTGATTTCCCGAGCGAATCCTTCATTTCCCCGATCACCTGCCGGTTCTGATCGCTGATCTCTTTCAGGTTTTTCAGGAATTCCTCGCGGCTTGTTTTATTGGACAGCTCCGTTTTTTCGACCAGCGTGGCGATCTTCTCTTCGAAGGAGCGGTTGAATTTTTCCATGGCCGACTGGTTCATTTCGGCAATGCGGTGAAGCGTTTCGGAAAGCTCTTTGCGGGAATCGAGAAGCGAGCGGTTAAGTTCTTCCCGGTTCATGCGGAAATCCTCCTTGATTCCCGATTCGATCTTCCAGAGATTGGAGGAAAGCTCTTTCACCTGCTCCTGCATGTCGGGACCGGGCCCTGCATTTTTCCTCAAGACCACAAGAAGCAAAGTGACAAGCGATAAAACCGAAACCAGAATGAGCAAACCTGTTTCCATAATCAAAAGCGGTAAACGAAACGATCAATGCGGAGATG
>DASTSF010000429.1:0-7074 GCA_035760825.1 Bacteroidia bacterium | reverse complement strand
GGCAAGCATTTTATTGGCCAGCGGCCGGTTTATGGGCTGGCTGAGGTAATTGTAGGGAAGCGCCTGCAGCTGCGGGATCTGCATGCCCATGTTGAAATTCCCGAAGGCTTCATTTACATCCCACGCGATCCATTGAAAGCGCAGGTCGGTGGAATCGTCGTACGTAAAATAGTTGTGGCCGGAACCAATGTAGGAATCGAGGTTGACGAACACGTTGCAGGCGGCCATGTAATTGAGAAAGCTCCAGGCGTTGAGCACGTTGCTGAGCGAATCAAAATAGACGGAGGGAGACGTATTGTTGACCACGTTGACGAGGTGGACGAGATCGCTCCAGTCATTTGCCGTTTCATTCGAATGCAGCTCGTAATGCGTGTAGTAAAGCGAATCGGCGCTGCCGTACCAGCGCATATCGCCGGAAGGATCGCCTTTGAAAAGATTCCCGTTGTTATCCGGGTAATGCTGCTTGAGGAATTTGGAGTTCACTTCTTCCACCAGCGTGTAGAATCCCCGGTAAACATTATTGATGTAGAGCCGCGCATACGTACACCGCGGGGCCGCCACGCCGTGCGCGCGCATGAAATCGAGGCAGATCTTTTCGCGCAGGAACGTCGGGTCTTTGAACCCGTTGTTCAGGTTGAATTTTTTTATGCCGTCGTAATCCTGTCCTGAAACGTAATTGTTGAGGTCGAGCTTGAATGATTTTTTGTCGCTGGGATTGTTGTAGGAAGAATTCCCTTTGAATTTCACCCCGCAGGAAGGAAGCAGCCGCCCGTCGAATGTCATGTCGCAGCGCATGTAGGTATCGGTGGTGTAATTATTCGTCAGCGAATCCCAGTAACCGGCCTGGGAAAAGTCGAGGTAGATGTCGTGTATCGTGCTGACGTTCCAGATGCTGTCGCCGTCCTGGTGCGCCCGTGCGGAAAACGCTCCGCAGGTGAGTAAAGCAAAGAGAAGGGTGATTTTTTTCATTGAAGGCGTTTTGTTGTTGGACGCCGGATTATACGAAATCCTGCGGTGAAACGGGAAGAAAGTTAACACAGGATCAATAAAACAGGCAGGTAAAATTAACCCCAGCCGGAAAGCCGGGCTGGCTGAATCGGCTGTAAATAATTGATATACAATAAGCAGGAAGACATAAGGACAACGGTCCTGAGGGCGGAAGCGGTGAAGCGTGAATAGCTATCTTTGTTTTTATCCCAATGAAAAAGATCATTCTTTCCGCGACGATAAAGGAATTTTCCGGCGACAGCGAGCTTCCCGGCAACGATCTCGACCTGCTGAAGCGGGCGAGGTTTGCGGCTGAAAATGCGTATGCCCCCTATTCGCAGTTCAACGTGGGCGCTGCGCTTAAGCTGAGATCGGGAGAAGTGGTGACGGGGAACAACCAGGAAAATGTGGCGTACCCGTCCGGGCTTTGCGCCGAGCGGGTGGCGGTTTTTTCCGCTTCCGCAAATCATCCCGGGGAAGAGATCGAAGCGATCGCGGTGAGCTGCTTTTCGGTGAAGACCGGCTCTGCGCAGCCGTTCTCTCCCTGCGGCGCATGCCGGCAGGTGCTGGCGGAATACGAGCAGAAGCAGGGAAAGAACATCCGCATCATTCTCGGCGGGCGCACGGGGAACATTCTCGTCATCGACAGCGTAAGGGACCTGCTGCCGCTCGCGTTCGAAGCCGTCGCGCTGAAAAAATAATTTCCGCAAAGGAATTTTACCCGGCAGGAAATGAAGCTCACGATCCGCCATATTATTTTCTGCAGCGTCACGGCCGTGATCGTGTTTTCTTCCTGTCATTCCCGGCGCGGAGCGGATGTCGTTCCGCCGCAAATGGAGAACGGGATCTATCTCCTCGAAGACGATTCATCTGCGGCAACGCGGACGCTGTTCGCCGGCGATACAGGCTGCGGCGCATTTTACGCCGATACCTTGTGCCGCATCGCGGAAAATAATTTTACCCGGGTGTCCGTCTACAGCTACGCGGACGGATCGCTGGAGCTTTCACCGGAACTGACGGATTGCGGGACCGTCCGGCGGGATTTTGTCCGTTATCAAAACAGGGGAAAGTCGTTTGCGTTTGTTTTTCACAATGAAGTCGTGGCGACGGGAACTTTTCCTTCCGATACATCCACCACGTATTTCCAGATGAAGATGAAGCTGCTGACCACGAAGGACCGGGGCGGGCAGCTCGCGCAACTGTTTAACGGCGAAAAGAAAACACCCGATACGAAACGTGTCGTGGACAGCACAGGAGGCTGGACGGAAAAAGAATATTATCCTGACGGGAAACTGTTCAGCGAAATTTTTTTCGGCCCGGAAGTTTCCGGTCACGACCGGGCTCTTCTTCGCACAGGCGTTGCCAGAAAGTGCCGGACATATTATGAGAATGGCAATCTCCGGTACGAAAAAGAACAGGATACGCTGACCGTAGATGGAATTCACGGCACGTGGTATGAAAAACATTTTTATCCGCAGGGAAAGCTCATGGCCGTGGATCTATGGGACAACAATATCCTGCTCGACCGGGAATATTTTCTGAACGGGAATGTGAAACGGGATTCACGCGATTATGAAACGATCGAAAGCGAACCTTCGCTGAACCGCAGCTATACTGAAGCAGGCGAGCTGGTATACGAAGATTCCGTGATGTACCTGCACGTTTGCGGTGAAGGACGCGAGTTCAATCATCCGCAGGTCATCCACACGAAATATTTCCGGAACGGGAAGCTGACGATAGAAGGGGATATTTTTTCCGATTGCGGCGCCGAATGTAACTGGGACAGCGCGGGGACATGGACGTTCTGCCGCGACGGTATTCCTGTGGACGTGCGGAAATTCCCTTCGTGGCAGAAGCAATACGCGGATTACTGCGAAGCGGAAACGCGGTCCGCAGCGGAAATGAAGAACGGGAAATGAAGAACGGGTCCGCTCATTTTCTTTTTGCTGCGATCCTGTTCAGCTGTTCCTGCAGCACGAAAGGAAAAAAGATAACGGGAAACGCCGCGGCAACCGACAGCCTCATCGTGGAAAAGCAGGAATATTATGCCGGCGGAAAGATCCGCAGCGACGAAGGTCATTGCCACGTGCGGTTCGATTCCCTGCAGTTCGACCGGTTCATGCGGCAGTACGATTCGTCGGGCGTTGTTTCGTTTATCCATTTTTCAGGAAACCGGAACTGGATGGCGACGGTCGACCTTTTCCCGACGGGAAGATGAAGCAGTTGCACGCCGAACAGCTGTGGAGCTATTCGCCGGTCGTGATTGAAAAGGATTATGCAGGAAACGGAGATCGCGTGTATGAAAGCGAAGAGATGAATCTTCCCGGATGTCCCGGGGACCCGTCGGCGTTTCGCAGCACTTATTTTACCGTGTTTAAAAAATACAGGAACGGCAAGCCCGAAAGCGAAGGATCTTTTTATTTCAACGCGATGGGTGATCACGACATGGACAGCACGGGTACGTGGAAATTTTACGAAGGGGGAAAGCCCGTGCGGACAAAGCAATTCCATTCCTGGAAAAGCGCTTACGAGGCCGATCAACATTGCCTGCCGGACTTCGAAATTCCATTTGCGAAGTGAGGTGCGTCCCCGCTCCCGGATTCAGCCATTTCCGTTATCTTTACTGACTCATAAAAACACGTCATTTTATGGCGACAAAGACAAAGTCATCTCCCGAAAAACAGAAAGCCGCGTTCAGCCGTGAAGTATATACGCAGTGGTATGAATCGATGCTGCTGATGCGCCGTTTCGAGGAGAAATGCGGTGAATTGTACATCCAGCAGAAGATCCGCGGGTTCTGCCACCTCTACATCGGGCAGGAAGCGCTCGTGGCCGGTGCGGAAAGCGCGATCACGAAAGACGACCGCGTGATCACCGCTTACCGCGATCACGCGCACCCGATCGGGCGCGGACTTCACCCGAAGTTCATCCTCGCCGAGCTCCTCGCGAAGATCACCGGGTGCTCGAAAGGGAAAGGCGGCTCCATGCACCTGTTTTCGAAAGAGCATAATTTCTTCGGCGGGCACGGCATCGTGGGCGGACAGATCCCGCTCGGTGCGGGCATTGCGTTCGCCGACAAATACAACGGCAACAACCGCGTGACGCTTTGCTACATGGGCGACGGCGCTGTGCGCCAGGGTGCGCTGCATGAAACGTTCAACATGTCGATGCTGTGGAAGCTGCCGGTGGTGTTCATCATCGAGAACAACAATTACGCGATGGGAACTTCCGTGGAGCGCACATCGAACGTGCACGACCTGTACAAGCTGGGATCGTCTTACAACATGCCTTCTTACCAGGTTGACGGGATGCGCTGCGAAACCGTTCACGAAGCGATCGCTTCTGCTGCGGAACATGCGCGCAAAGGGAACGGTCCCACGCTGCTCGAGATGAAAACATACCGTTACCGCGGCCATTCCATGTCGGATCCGGCGAAATACAGGTCGAAGGAAGAAGTGGAAACGTACAAGAAGCACGACGCGATCGAAACGGTGATCGAAACCATGAAAGCGAACGGCTGGCTGGACGACAAAGGCGTGGAAGCGATGGAGAAGAAGATCGAGGACATCGTGAACGAAGCGGTGAAATTCGCGGAAGAGTCGCCGTTCCCCGATCCGGAAGAGCTTTACCATGATGTTTATGCGGAAAAAGACTATCCTTTTATCAAGGAATGATAAATGACGGATCGTTGTTTTTTATGAAAAAGAAACAGCATCCGGGAAACGTCTTTAGCCGGTTGATCAAAAAGAATTCACTTCAAAAATGAGCATTGCTTCGAAGGAAGCACGCATAACCGGGTTACCGGCTGCGCCTTCCGGGAAAAGGAAAGCCGACACAAAAGAAATTAACCAGACAGGTGAAGGATGCGGATGATATCATCAATAATCTCTCTGCGATCGTAAAGACCCCGCAGCAGCGAATGCCGAACTGATCCATCTTCATTTTTCATCATTCATTATTTCAGAACATGGCCGAAGTAGTTAAAATGCCCAAGCTCAGCGATACGATGACCGAAGGCGTTGTCGCAACGTGGAACAAGAAAGTCGGTGACACGGTGAAGCGGGGAGATATCCTCGCGGAGATCGAAAGCGACAAGGCGACGATGGAGTTCGAGTCGTTCTACAACGGAACGCTGCTCTACATCGGCGTGGAAAAAGGGCAGGCTGCCCCGGTGGATGCTATCCTGTGCATCATCGGGAAACCGGACGAAGATGTGAAAGCGATCATAGCTGCCGCTTCGGAGAAAAAGGCGGAAACGGAAAAGAAAGAAGAGAAAAAAGCGGAGCCCGTCGCTGAACAGAAAACGGTTGCACCGGTAGCGGAGAAAAAGCAGGAGGCTGCAAAGCCTGTAGCGAAGCCCGTGACCGTTGCCGTGGAAGAGAACGGGGACGGAAGGATCAAAGCGTCGCCGCTGGCGAAGAAGCTGGCGGCCGAGAAAGGACTCGACCTGCATGGTGTCAGCGGGACGGGCGAGTACGGGCGCGTCGTGAAGCGGGACGTGGAATCATGGCACCCGGGAAAAACGGGCATGATCTCGTTCGGAATGGGTGCAGGTGTGGTGAACGGAAAAGAAAGCTATACGGAAGAACCGGTTTCGCAGATGCGCAAGACGATCGCGCGCAGGCTGGCGGAAAGCAAATTTTCGGCGCCGCATTTTTACCTGACGATGGAGATCGACATGGAGCAGGCGGTGAAATCGCGCGAAGCGATCAACGCTATTTCCCCGGTGAAAATTTCGTTCAACGACATGGTGATCCGTGCGTGCGCGACCGCGCTGCGCTACAACCCGAAAGTGAATTCATCATGGCTGGGCGACAAGATCCGCTACAACCATCATGTGCATATCGGCGTTGCCGTTGCGGTGGAAGAAGGCCTGCTGGTTCCTGTCGTGCGTTTTGCAGACCAGAAATCGTTTGCGCAGATCGGCGCGGAGGTGAAAGAATTCGCCAAGAAAGCGAAAGAGAAAAAGCTGCAGCCTTCCGACTGGGAAGGAAATACATTCACGATCTCCAACCTCGGCATGTTCGGCATTGAAGAATTCACGGCGATCATCAACCCGCCGGATTCCTGCATTCTCGCTGTCGGCGGGATCAAGGATGTTCCCGTGGTGAAGAACGGGCAGGTGGTTCCCGGAAAAATCATGAAAGTGACTTTGTCGTGCGATCACCGCGTGGTGGACGGCGCGACGGGTTCGGCGTTCCTGCAGTCGCTGAAGATGATGCTGGAAAACCCGGTGACGATTTTGATGTAAGCAAAACATCGCGCGTAAAGCCGGCAAGAGCAGGAGAAGAAAAAAAGTGATGCCGGTGCACGATCAGCCCCGATTGAAAAGCGGGAGCCGTGAAGCAGAGATGAGAAAGTGGTGCGCTCCTGAAAAAAATCACCACAAAAGCTCACGAAATCCTGCACAAAGCCCAACAAGTTTTTGTGAACTGAATGAAGCGTTCCGCCTTTGCGGGAAACGCCGCTGCCGGGCAGAGGATCATCTCCTGTGGCGGCGATAGCTTTTCCCTTTTGTCTGCAGTTTTCGCTGCGGATGATAATCACTGCGCTTGCGCTGTTGGGGATGATGAGCGACCGTTCCGTTGTGCGTTCGTGAAGAATGCGATTGCCCGGGGCAGGCAACCGGGTCCCCGGCATAAACGGACGTGAAGAGAAGAACAGCGAAAATGCTGAGCATGGATTTTGCGATGTACGTTTTCATGGTCTGTCGTTTAATGGGGAGATGTCAATTCAAACGCAGACGTTGCCGGAAAGATTGCAGAAATTCCCGGAAAAAGGCGAACGGAAATTTTTCCGCGGTCAATTTGCGGAAACCGGGGGATTTTTTCTGCGGCCCAAGTGCACTTTCGGCTGCTCGATCTTTTTTTCGAAGCGGTGCGGCCAGTAGGTGAGCCCGGCGGAAAAGGACATGGCGAGCGGGATCCCGGGCGTGAAGCCGAAATTGAAATCCAGCTTTTCCGTCAGCTGCCACTGCCAGGCAAGCTCGAACGCGTACCAGAAAACCTTGTACTGGATGTCGCCCAGGTGCTGCGAATGATAACGGTGAAAGAACCCGCTGTCGTAATAATCGCTGAAGCGGTTCCA
>DASTSF010000428.1:0-8693 GCA_035760825.1 Bacteroidia bacterium | reverse complement strand
AAGCGTGACAGGTGTGCCGGGACAAATAGTGCTCGGGTTTGCTGTCGCTGTCAACGTAAAACTAGGAGGCGTTCCGGGCGTAGTAAACGTGAATGTGCTTGACCATGGCCCGCCGCTTCCGGAACCGCATACCCTCTCTCGCGCCCTCAGTACATACTGTGTGCCCGGACATAAAGAAGAGATGGGTATGACGACAGAATTGTATGGCTCAACGACGCAGTTATCGGGCCAACCCGCTGCCGCGGTATAATTGGGAACATTAAGAAGGGAACGGTACCAGGGATAAGTATTCCACGTTGACGCAGTGCAGGTAGGCGCATTCCCCGTAAAGTTTGCAGTTGAAAAACAGGCGAGCTCGACTTCCATGTAATAAGGACCGCATCCGCATGTAGCCGCATCGGAACTTCCGTTGACGACCACATTGCCCCCTGAAACCGAAGCAGAAAATCCAACAAGCGCAACACCATGACAGGCTTTCGCTTCCTGACCGGCAGCAATAAGGAAAAAGACAAAAAGCAATAGTCTGGAAAGACTTCGTCCCGTGTGTTTCATGCTGATAAAATACTCTGTTTGCCGTCTTAAAGTTACGACAAACGTGTTAAAAACAAATTAGCTTTTGAAGTAAATTTCCGGCGCCTGTTAATAAAACTTCCGATTTTCCGACGAAAACAACCCTTCCATCGTTATGCAGTATAATTATCCGGATAAAAAAAAGTTACAGAAATAGCGCGCGTTGAAAAAATGCCCTGCCCGAGAGGTTTCCCGTCATTTCCTTTTCCTGTAATAGAGGCAAAAACCGGTCAACACACATTTTTCACACAGCGGGTTCCTGGCGAGACAGACATAGCGCCCGTGAAGGATCAGCCAGTGATGCGCAATGGCAAGCTTCTCTTCCGGAATATAGCTCACCAATTGCTGCTCCGCCTGCAGCGGGGTTTTGGCGTTCGTGGTAAGACCGAGCCGTGCGGAAACCCGGAAGACATGCGTATCCACCGCCATTGCAGCTTGCTCAAAAATAACGGAAGCGATCACGTTGGCCGTTTTCCGCCCGACGCCGGGCAGCTTCACCAGTTCTTCAATGGAGCCGGGAACTTTTCCTTCATACTTCTCCGAAAGCATTTTTGCCATTCCGTGAAGATGCTTCGCCTTGTTGTTCGGGTAACTGATGCTTTTGATGAATGTGAAGATCTCACCGGGAGAAGAAGCAGCCATCGTTTCTGCATCCGGAAAGCGGCGAAAAAGAGCCGGCGTGACGATGTTCACCCGCTTGTCTGTACACTGGGCCGAAAGGATCACCGCAACAAGCAGCTGGAAGGGATTATCGTAATGTAATTCCGTCTGCGCTTCCGGCATGTTTTTTTCAAACCAGCGGATCACTTCTTCAAACCGTTCCTTTTTGGTCATGGTGTATCCCGACTTTATTTTCGTTTCAAAAAGAGCAAAAAAAAACGCTTCCCGAAGAAAGCGTTCCTGTTTTTTTTTCAGGTTTCAGTTGACCATCGCGCCCTGGCTGTAATGCTCGGTGCCGACGATGTTTCCCTGGTCATCATAATACTGCCATACGCCATCCTTGCGGCCGGCATTATCGAATGAACCGATGTAATTGAGCTTTCCATCCTCGAACCAGCCCTGCCACTTTCCGGTGCGCTGCTGGTACTGGTTCACTGTTCCTTCTTCCGATTTAGCTCCGTTGGGATGATAATAAACGGCCTTGCCTGTTGTATAATCGATCTCGGAAGCCAGTTTCCCGTCATTGTACCAGGTCTTCCATACACCTGTCACATTTCCGTTGTTGTCATAATGCTCTTCAGCGGAAAGCTGGCCGTTATCAAACCAGTATTTCCAGGAGCCGATCTTATGCACAGCACCCATTTTCTGGGCAATAACATCTTTGCTGTCCCCGGGATTTATTCCGGGATCTGCGTTATATTGCCCTTCAGCGATTTTATTACCGTTGGGGCCGGTTTCCACGTGGTTGAACTGCGCAAACGCCAATGACGAAGCACAGAGAAAAATAGCGAGGGTCAGTATGTGTTTCATTTTGCCGAATGAATTTAAACAAACTTAATCAATCAACCGATCTTTTGCAAGAACCCGGCCCTAAGATATATCAACACAGATGAACGAGAGATTTAAACCGATAAAAAAGGGGCGGTTTACACCGCCCCTTTGCCCGTTACCGGATGAGGGAAACGTGGCCGATATATTTATGCTTCTTATCGAACACATCCGTCAGCACTACTTTCCAGACGTATACATCTTCCTGGCAAAGCTGTCCGCTCTTGCCCTGCACGGTTCCGTCCCACGACTGGTTAATGTCGTTAGCAGTGAATATCAGGTTGCCCCAGCGATCGAACACATACATCGTATATGAAGTGATGCCGATGCCGGTTCCGTAGAACACGTCATTGATTCCATCGCCGTTCGGTGTGAATGCATTCGGGATGTAGAATGTGAATTCGGGGTCGATAATGACTTCGATCGTCGTATCATCCATGCAGCCATATTGGTTCGCCACCTGAAGATGAACATCGTAGTTGGAGCCGTATTCAGTCGTATAGGCATAGAACGGATCCTGCATGCTGGATGTATCAGATGTTGTCGTAGGATCACCGAAGTCCCACTGCCAGTAATTGGCGCCCTGCGAAAGGTCGAAGAAATTGATATCCGCATTGAGAACAGTGGTATGCTGCGGATTCGCAGAGAAATCTGCAACAGGCACCGGGTAGACAGTGATCATGTCCGGGATCACCAGCGTGCTCGCACAACCGTTACCGGAACTTGCGGTAAGCGTCACCGTGTACGTCCCGGGCGTCGCGTAGCAGTGACTCGGATTTTGTGTAAAGTCCTGACCACTGTTATCACCGAAATCCCATACCCAACCGGTAAGCGAACCGGAGGCAATGGTCGTCTGATCCGTGAAATTCACGCAAAGAACGGGACAGCCATGCAGCGTGTCGGCCATAAACTGAACATTCGGCATGGAAGCAGTAACCGCCTGAAGCGTCACTGTATCGGAACATCCGCCCGCATTTGAAACGATGAGCGTCACATTGTACGTCGTATCATTTGTATACGTATGGGTCGGATTCTGCGACGAAGCTGTCGGTGAGCCGTCGCCGAAATTCCATGTCCACTGCGTCACGCTGCCGGGGTTTCCGTTGGAAAGATCCGTAAATGAAGTCGGCTGACCGGCGCAGACCACATTCGAGCTGAAGTTTGCCGTCGGCAACCCGTTAACTGTTACGGCCATTGTGTTGGTCGTAACACACCCGTTGTTCGAAGTGCAGGTAAGCGAAACGGTATACGTTCCGCTGGCAGGATAAGTAAAGTTCGGGTTCTGCACGTTCGACGTATCAGAGGAAGAAGCGGCGACACCGAAATCCCATGACCAGCCCGTAATGCTTCCGGAAGAAATGTTGGACTGATCCGTAAATGAAGTCGGGTTCGCTTCGCAGACCGGCGGAGCAGTAAACTGAACAACCGGACCCGGAGCCACATTCACGACAAGCGAGGAGGTGTCTGAGCACGGACCCGGATTTGCGATCAGGGTTACGGTATACGTTCCCGGGTTTGTATACGTGTACGCCGGGTTCGTGGCGTTACTCGTATCCGCAATCGTTGACGGATCGCCGAAGTTCCACGAATAGCTTCCTGCGTTTACAGACTGGTTCGTGAACTGCATCGGGGAGTTTGTGCAAACTGTCGATGCAACAAACGCCGATGTGGGCGGCACACCAACGCTGATGACCATCGTAGTGGTCTGCGGACAGCCGCTGCCGGTGGTTACCGTGAGTGTAACCGTATAAGTTCCCTGCGCGGTGAATGTGTGCGATGGATTGGTCAGCGTGGAAGTATTGTTGCCGCCGCTGGCAGGATCACCAAAATTCCAGCTTGTGCTGGTAATCGTGGATGGGTTCGCCACGGTAGATGTGCTCGTAAAATTCACGAGTTGCTGGCCGCATACCTGGTTATACACGAAGGACGCCGTTGGTATCGGGTTAACCGTAACGGTTTGTGTGATCACCGAGTTGCACGGACTCGTACCGGCTGTTAATGTAACATTGTATGTACCCGGCGCTGAGAACGTATGACTTGGATTCTGCAGCGAAGAGGTGTTATTGGGCCCTGAACCCGGATCTCCGAAATCCCAGTCCCAGCTGACCGCATTTACGGACTGGTCCGTAAACTGGGTAGCCGTACCCACACAGACCGAAGTCGCACTGAATGCGGCATTGCTGCCGCTGCCCGCAGTGACGGTTTGCGTGTACGTGTCGGTACATCCATTATTACTTGTCACAGTCAGGGTAACAGTATAAGTTCCGGTGTTGGTATACGTGTAATTCGGACTTTGAACATTCGATGTATCGCTTGTCGTGCTTGGGTCTCCGAAATCCCATGAATAGGATAGCGTTCCGCTGGAAATCGAACTGTTGTTGGTGAAGCTGAAGTTGGAAGCGCAGCTGGGTGCGGCAGCCGTAAATGAGGCCGTCGGCGGGGGATACATGGCTACGTTCCGCGTAAGCGTGGTCTGGCAACCGGTAACGGATGTCATCGTTACGGAATAGCTTCCGGCCGTATTGACATTTATCGATTGCGATGTGGAGCCGGTACTCCATTGGTAGCTGGCGGCACCGGCCGGCGCGGTCAAGGTTATATTTCCACCCTGGCACAGGGAATCGCTCAATGAAATGCTATAAGGGAGACAGGAAGCGTCAACGTATGCGTAACCGAAATGGCCTCCCCAGATACAACCGGCAGCTGTGAAGCGAATGGTAACGCTGGACGCCATATAATTCGTAAGGTCGACGTTCACCGTTGTCCACGGTTTGTAATAGGTGTAGGAATCGATGGGACTTACAGTAAACCCGGGAGTATTTCCTCCTGCAGCTTCCACATAATACTGTGAGCAAGGAATAAGGTTTCCCGACTGATCGAACATTTCAATCCGGAAATACGGTTGCTCACCGGAAGAGTGGCCGCCATCATTCAGGACAGCGGCATACTGGTATGTGAAAGATGTATTCCCGGCTGCAACTGTAAATGTCTGCTCGATCGCTTCTCCCTGGTAATTCGCGTAATTATTACCCAGGCGGCAGGAATATTGTCCACCGGGAGCAACAACAGGAAAACCACCGTAAGGATCCGTTCCGCCGGCAATGGACATGATCGTATGCCTTGCGTTCATATCCGAGATCGCCGCATCCATCGTAGTAGAGAAAAAACCATTGGTGATGTTCTGCAGAGGTCCGTTCGAATTCACGGTATTGTCACCGATAAACCCGGTCCAGCCGGTGAAGTTGCCGGTTTCAAAATCCATGTTGGTGCACGGCGCCTGCGCAACGGTCGCCGGAATACGCATTGCGGCAAGACTCGTATTTTTCTGCTGCGGGATATTGTATTTGTGCGCGATGAATTGCTTTTCACACCGCGTTACGAACAACTGCGTTTCATTGTGATCGAGTCCCTTTGCAGCCGCCTTCTGATAAGCATAAGCCACGTTGAATCCATCCAGTGAATCGCCGTAAACGGAATTATTCCCTGTAACAGCATTCGATTGTGCAGAGGAGTTTACGGAGAAAAAAGCAATAAAAAACAGAATGCCTGCACTTTGCAACGCATTCCTGAAACAGGTATTTCTGTGTTTCATTAGGTAAGGTTAAGGTCAGTTAACTTCCTAAAAGCCTGCGCAATATAATAAGCAATGCCGAGAAAACCAATAGATGGACGTAAAAGGGAAGATTATCTACGAAAAAAGGTGATTTATCGATTCAGCCAGTCCATGCCCTTCACCAGCGCGAGGGTTGTTTTTTCTTCAGGAGATCCTTTTACCGGTACAAAATCATATTCCCACCCGGCCTTTTCGGGCAGGCTCATCAGGATAGACTCGGTCCTGCCGGAAGTATCGAGCCCGAATTTTGTTCCCTTATCATAAACGAGATTGAACTCCACGTATCTTCCCCGCCGGAGCAGCTGCCAGCTCTTTTCTTTTTCGCCGTAAGGATCATCCCGGTGAAGGCGCATGAAATTCGTATAAACCGGCGCGAACAATTCGCCGACATCCGTGACAAATGAAAACAGCTTTTCCTTTTCGCCCGTAAGACGATCAAAAAAGATCCCGCCGATACCGCGTGTTTCGTTCCTGTGTTTTATAAAAAAATAATCGTCCGCCCATTTTTTGAACCGGTCGTAATACTCATTGCTGTGACGGTCGCAGACTTCCTTCAGCCGCTGGTGAAACCACCCGGCATCCTTTTCGTCAATGTAATGCGGTGTAAGATCGATCCCGCCGCCAAACCAGAACTGCCCGTTCTCCATTTCAAAATAACGGACGTTCATGTGAATGATGGGAACCATCGGACTTTCCGGATGGATGACAATGGAAACACCGGTGGCGAAAAATTTATGCTGCTGAACATTGAGCGCACCCCTTATGTTTTCAGGTAATTCCCCGTGCACAGCGGAAAAATTCACACCGCCTTTTTCGATCACATTCCCGTGACGCATGATCCGCGTGCGGCCACCGCCTCCACCGGGACGTTCCCAAATATCTTCGTGGAATTTCCCCTTGCCGTCCTCGTCTTCAAGCGCCCGGCAGATCGAATCCTGCAATTCCCTGAAACGCGCTGAAACAGCTTCCGCCGGTAAAGCCATGCTATTGTTGTTTTTCGAGGAAAAGATGATAGTCCTTCACGCCCACAATGCGCACGCCGTTATTTTCAAAACCGCTTTCCTCGTCGCTGCGGACAAAATCAAAATCCTGCTGGAGCCCGGTACCTTTGAGTGCTTCCCGCTTCCGGTAAAAATCCGTTCCGTACGTGAACATGGCATTGAGGAAAAACATCGTCACATCATATCCTGCGAATGCATACATGGAGGGATCTCCATTGTAAACAGCCTGGTAACGTTTCACGAAACGCTGAACGCTTGCGGACGAATCATAATCGACGTAATAAGCCGTTGGAAAATGCACCTGCAGCTTTTCGAGGTATTCGGGGTCGAGGTCATAGCTCATCCAGAACGACATCCCGAAGACCATGATGGAATATTTGTCCGTAAGCCCGTTCAGCTGGCGGAGCAGGTCGGAAACGAAAGCCTGGTTCTGCGAAGGGATGACGACAATGTTCAGCTTGTCTATTTTCATGTTCTGCCCGATGGCGGAAAAACTTTTCACCGACCTGATGCTGTCGTTGCCCGAAGGGAACAGCAGCTGATTCATCCGGTCGCTGAAAGCTCCCGCAGCCGCATTGTCTTTCGTATTCCCGCTGTTGAACAGGATGATATTGTCTTTGGGATGCGCCGCCGCGAGATAATCTGCGGCGCCTTCCATCTGCGTGGAAATTCCGGGCAATGCCTTGAGGGCTTCCGGGCGTTTGAAGAGCACGCGGTTGGCAGGCGAAACCGGGGAAATAACCGGGACATTGTGCGCTTTTGCCCATTCGGAAACGGGATAGAAAGGCCCGGGACTCAGCGGTCCGATGATCATGTCCATTTCGCTGAACTCGGGTTTCGACAGGATCGACTGCACTTTGGCGGAATCGGCGTCGTCCGTGTCGTAAACATAGACGTGCACGTTCATTCCCCTGCGTTTCATCGAATCGATGGCGATGAGCGCACCCTCGTAAAAATCGACGGAAGCCTGCGCCTTCTGGGGAATAGACGGCTGCGGATCGCCGGGGTTGATATTGTCCACGTTCCAGAGCTGGAGCGGAAGCATGAACGCAATGTTGTACGAGTCCTTCTTTTTCCCGTTGTAGAGCGTATCCGCCTGTGACGGGTTTTCATTCCCGACCAGCGCGGGCAGAACAGGTTCCTTTTTCTTTCCCGGGATGCGCAGGTCCTGGCCGGTTTTGAGGCCACCCTTCGCGTCAGGATTAAGCTTAAGGATCGCATCTTCCGTCGTGTTATACTGGTGCGCGATGCTGTAAAGTGTTTGTCCCTGCTGAACTTTTATCACGAATGTGCTGTCGGACGAAGAAGCGGCAGTTGCTACAGGCTTCGGTTTTTCAAACGGGATACGTAACACCTGCCCGGGATGGATACCGTTCATCGCATCGGGATTTTCGACGATGATGTCATTCACCGTCAGATCGTATGCTTTCGCGATCGCGTAAAGCGTCTGCCCTTTTTCTACTTTATGGAGGTAGTATTTTTTTCCGTCAACGATCTCCGTCTTCGCGGACTTTTTCACTCCGCCGTCATTCTGCGCGTGGAGCGGAAAAGAAAAGCCGATCATCATCACGAGCATGGTGATGATGAATAACTTTTTATCGTTGTGCGGAAAAAGACCCATTATTCCCATTCGATGGTTGCAGGCGGCTTCGAGCTGATATCGAATACCACCCTGTTGATTCCTTTTACCCGGTTGATGATCTCGTTCGATACTTTCCCGAGAAATTCATACGGGAGATGACACCAGTCGGCCGTCATTCCGTCGGTCGAAGTTACGGCGCGCAGAGCAACCGTGTTCTCGTACGTGCGTTCATCTCCCATAACGCCCACGCTGCGTACAGGAAGCAGGATCACACCTGCCTGCCAGACTTCATTATACAGGTTGCTGTTTTTCAAACCCTGGATGAATATATGATCAGCCTCCTGCAATATGCGTACCTTTTCTTCCGTCACTTCGCCGAGAATGCGTATTCCGAGGCCGGGACCGGGGAAAGGATGGCGGTGAAGAATGTTGTGATCGA
>DASTSF010000427.1:0-2059 GCA_035760825.1 Bacteroidia bacterium | reverse complement strand
AACATCACGCGCGCCGACTTTTCCCGGCTGGCAAAAGGAAGAAGCTTCACGATCCAGTGCATCGGTCACGAGATCGACCAGCTCAATCATGCGTACGGTGATGTGGCGCCGGGCGAGATCGCCGCTTTTTTCAACTCTGCGGGCGTACTCGAGATCGCCGTCAACGCCGGGAATGCCGCATCGCTTCTCAACATCCGGCTGAACACGATCGTGCGCGTGATCTTCGAATGAATTTAATCTCCCTGAAACCTGCCTATGCTCCGCCTCGTCAAAATGAAATTCACCAGCGAAGGTGTTCACGCCTTCCTCCACATCTTTTCCCAAAGCCGCGACCTTATCGCCGCTGCGCCGGGCTGTCTTCACCTCGAGCTTCGCAGGGATATGGAAGACCCGGACGTTTTTTTCACCGTCTCCCACTGGAAAACAGAAACCGATCTCGAAAATTACCGCAACAGCGAATTGTTTGCACGCACGTGGGCGAGGACGAAAGTTCTTTTCGCTGCAAAACCGGAAGCGTGGAGCCTTGCCGAGACCTGAACTGAATTTTGAATCCTTAATTGCGTCGCGCCAGGGAATATTGACAAGGGTGTACAACATTATTCCCGCTATTGCGTTAGCGAAACAAAAACGCTATGCGCAATTCCCTGCTTTTCGCTGACGAAACCAAACGAAGATCATTCTTCCTGTTGGTCGCGTTTTCGCTGTTCTGCTTTTCGCTAACTGTGGCCCGGTGCATTTATACCGGCCGGCGTATGTTCCTGTTCCTCGACTGGAATCTCTTCCTGGCAGGCCTTCCATGGATCGTGAGCACACTTCTCGTTCTGCATCCCGGGAAGAAAAACAAGGGAATATTTTCCTGGCTGGCCATAATAACCTGGCTCCTGTTTTTTCCGAATGCGCCGTACATGATCACCGATCTTTTTCATTTGAGAACCGCAACGGACTCACCGAAATGGTTTGACCTCATGCTCGTGTTCTCGTTTGCCTGGACAGGGATCATTGCCGGTTTTCTCAGTCTCCGCGACATTGAGCAACTGCTGCATTCCCGGTTACGTGGAAAATTTGTTCGGGCAGTTATCGGGATAATGCTTTTCGCGTCCGGGTTCGGCATTTATCTCGGGCGTTATCTAAGGCAGAACAGCTGGGATATGCTCTCCGGCTCGCAGAATATTTTTCACGAGATCGCGCAACGGTTCCTTCACCCCCAGGTCCATCCCCGTACATGGGGAATGACCTTGCTGTTCGGCATTTTCCTGAATCTCGCCTACTGGTCGGTGGGACTTTTCGGCAATGCGAAACCCGCTCAAAAGGAGATCAGCACCGGGACCGTTGAACAGTGAGGAAAATTATCTATCGTTCATCCCCCTTCACAACCATCCCAGTTCCCGGAACCCGAACTCTCTTGTTTCCCCGCTTTCCATTTTCAGCACGAGCCTTCCTCCCGGTGTCACATGATCGAGCGTGGCCGTGAAGACCGTTTTGAAGTCCGTGTACTTTGCAGGAACCCCTTTCCGGTAAAGACGGCTTTCGTATTCGTCGCCGAGCTCTTTCGTACTCCCGGCACGCAGCTGCAGGTAACGGGCTTCCACAAACCCGAACAGTTGCTGAAGAACTTCCTCGACATTGAATTTCCGGTCCGCCACATAACAAAGCGAAACCGCATCCGGCACGCCTGCGGGAAAAACCGCCTGGTTCACATTCAGCCCGATGCCAACCACAGAAGCGGAAATGCTGTTTCCGCTCAGCTGGTTCTCAATGAGAATACCGCATATTTTCTTTCCTCCCGTGTAAATGTCATTCGGCCATTTGATGCTGAATTCCTTTTTCGGAACCAGCGAAAGAAGCAGGTCGGTGATGCCCAGCGCCACGGCGCGCGTCAGGTCGAACTGGCGTGAAGCCCCGAGAAAAACGGGGCGGAGGATAATGCTGCACGTGATGTTCTGTCCTTCCCCGCTCAGCCAGGAAGCACCCCGTTGCCCCCGACCGGCGAACTGGCTGCGGGCCGTCACCACTGTTCCTTCCGCCACGGAAGATGTGCGCAGGAGTCCGTTGGCGAATG
>DASTSF010000426.1:0-17654 GCA_035760825.1 Bacteroidia bacterium | reverse complement strand
ATCCTGCCGACGGATCATTTTATGTACGCCCGGCACACGCGATCGACCTGCTCGAAGTCACCGACATGACGGGAAGAATTGTTTTTGCAGGAAAAGATTATCCCGCCGGCACACCCGCTGAGATTACCGGGCTCGCTGACGGAATGTATATCGTCCGCGCTTTTTCAGGCGGCGTCATTTCCACGCAGAAAGTTTCTGTAAAAAGCCGGTAAGGTTATTCCGCTCTTGAAAGCTGCTGCGTCCAGGTGACATTTCCTGCAGTGATGCGAAGCAGGTAAATTCCCGGCGGAAGATCCTGGTCCGGCGTGAACGTGATCGTCTGCGTTCCGCCCGTGTGCTGTACCGTTTGAACCGGCTGCACCGTTTGCCCGAGCGCATTCACGAGCTCCATCTGCACCGGCATGGCATGCGGCAGGTAAATGGAAAGATGGATCGCATCGCTGAACGGGTTCGGGTAAGCAGGAGGAAGATCATTCGCCGTCGTGTTTTGCGGAACGGAAGCAAGATTGCATCCGGCCATGGTGCCGGGCATGTTATTGTCCAGCCATGTCCATCGCGCATCGATCCAGTTTTCCAGCTCGTCGATCTCTCCCTGGTACGTGGTGGGAACCGGCGACGGGTTGGGCCACACATACGTTCCGAGTATCGGCCACGCGATGAAATTCCGCGCCTGGCTTTCGTTGAGGTACGTCGCCATCGAATCACAATACTGGTGAAGCGAGGGAACACTGAGCACGGTCTGGCTCAGCTCCGCCCAGCGGCATTTCACCCTGTCGCGGAAAACGGAATCCTGCATCAGGCGGTCCCACCAGAACGGAACCTGCCAGTTGTCGCCGGAACACACGTTCCCGAACTGGTACGCCCATCCCGTCGAATCGTTGCCGCTGCAGTAATCTGCGTTTCCCCACGCGATGTCGTAATCCCACACCGGTCCGATGACGAGCTTTCCGCCTTTGCTGTATTTGTTTTTGTATAAAAATGTGCTCAGCCGGTAACCATCCACGTTGCGGCTCATTTCATTCAGCAGGAAATAATCCACGAATGAATTCACATCGATGTAATGTGCATAGCCGGTCGCGGTGTCCGCGAAGTTCGGACCTGCCAGCGCCGTTTCGAAGCTGTCGACGTACGCCTGTATGTAAGCTTCCTGCTGGGGAACAATGTTCACGTCGCTCGGGTATTCGTACTGGAAAAAGATCGTCTGCCCGTTGGGCGCGGTGTCCGGCGCGAACGGGGAAATCCATCCGCCGCCGCCGTTGCCCGTGCTCTTGTCGATCTTGATGATGTAACCGCCGGTGAGCTGGTCGCCGGAAATATCCGTCGGTTTCAGCTTGGAAATATCCACGCGGTTGGCGTCCCGCTTGATCTTTTCCATCAGCACATAAACGCCCATGTACTCCCCGTTGATCACGAGCTCCACGTGCTGGTGACGCACGGCGTACCTTCCCATTTCCGAAGCGAGGTGATACGTCAGCGTATTGTTCAGCATGGACTTGTCGGAATAATTGGCGCAGAGTATCCAGTCATTCTCTTTCGGCATACCCAGCAGGGAAGAGTCGATCTGGTTCCCGTTCACGTCCCACGTTTCGAAGCCGTACGATTTTTTCGGGAACATCTGCGAGCTTGATCCGCGGATCTCGATGCCGATCTTGCCGTCGTAATTGTTGTGCGGATCCGTCATGTGGTTCCGGTTGCCGGGCCCGTTGTAAATGATGCCCATGTCAGCCATGATCTTCGGGTTGTCGACGATCGTCTGGTTGTTCGTGTTGATGACGACGATGGGAAGATTCGAATCATGAAAAGCGAAATACGTGGCGGGCGTATTTCCGAACGTGATGCTCCAGCCGAGCATGTTGCCCGAATCGCCGGAGGCCATGTCGGTGACTCGCAGCGTCCACGTGCCGTTCCCGTTCTGCCCGTTGTTCACGAGTCCCATCTGTCCCTGCGGAACGAAGCTGCCGGTGAACGGCGCGCTTCCCGTGACGATGTTCTGCGATGCGCCCTGGATGAAAACGGTTCCCGTGTAATTGTCGCCCGATCCGCCGTTGCCGCTGCTGAGCAGCGCAGCCGTTCCGTCGGGAGAGATGAGCTGTATGTCGAGATCGGCGTCCCACGTATGCGTGAGGTTGATCGTCACCGACACGAGCCCGAAGTTCGCTGTGTCTATCGTCGCCGGACTCAGTCCGGAAACGTTCACGGTAAAATCATTCACGGAAACGTCGTTGACCGGCCCGGTGGAACCGTTGTACGTCTGTGCATGCAGAAAAGAAGAGAGCAGGAACGCGGAAAGGAAGTAAAGTTTTTTCATGTAGCGCCGCGTTGAGGAACGGCCTATGTGAAGTTAAGAAAATGTTTGGGGAATGTTATGTGCGGACGCCTCACTTCTGCTTTTGCTGCGAGAATGCCCGCTGTCCGCGGTACACGACGTATGCGGAATCCGCCCAGGCCTGGTTGAAATTCCTGAACCGGAGGTTGAAGCCGAGGACAATCTCAGAGTTGCTGATGGAAATGATCTTCACCGTTCCGCTGACCGGCCCGCCGGGATTTTCTATATCAAAAACGGAGTCGAAGAAATAGGCCACCTGCACGTAAAAGGTATCTTTCTGCACATCGAATGTTTGTCCCGCGTGCATGCTTTTCACGCCGTCCAGGTAAATGAACAGCTCGTGCGCGTATTCTTCATCAATGCTCATCGGCGCGTCATAGTCTTCCTTCTGTTCCAGCACCGCCGTATCACTGCGCATGCCGAAAGTATTGCTCTCCCTGAAATACAGGGAATCCTTCAGCGGGAGCACGTACAACGTATCGCTTTTCGTTTGCGCGCACAGCGCGAACGGGAAGAGCAGGAAAAAGAGAAACGCGCGCATGGGGTTGTTTACGGAGTTATGCCGGAGAGTGGTGGGATGTTGGGAGGAGAAAGAGAAAATCTTCGATGCTGCCCACCTCCGTTCTCGGGTTTTCGCAAGGTGTAACGGAGACGAATTCGTGCAATGGATGGTCTTGCTCTTCGTTGGTTTCTTCGAAGAAGAGATCGGGAATATTCCATGGTGCATGCAGGAACCATTCTCCATCGAGCAGGTTGCTGCGGATGATCGACGTAACTTCTTCTACGCTTCGGTGCTTTGGGTTCGAAAAAACAACAGAACCGTGGTTTTTGTAATTGGAAGCATCGCGATAGAGATAATTGAAGGAAAGAAATGGAGTCATGCAAACAGGAATTATGGTTTATTTACCTCGGTAAAAGTAAACATGCAGCGTAAGCAGCAGTGGATCATCGCGCCCATACCCGTGCGAACGCTACAATACGGACACGTGGTTGGCGTGGACGGTATGCAGAAAATTTGGGCGGGCATGTTGTTTTCAAAGATGCCAGGAAGAGGATAAAATAGCAAGAGAAAAATTAACCTTTAAAAATTACGTCCCTGTGGTATTGGAGAAAATCTCTTTCCGGCATATACTTTTGGGGAAGTGTTATTTTCATTCCGGATAACTCGTTAAAGAATGACCTGTAATAAGGTTCTTTGCTTTTTTGACGAAGGTCGGTTGAAACTAAAACAGAATAGTTGTTGTCTAATCCGATATATCCTTTGTCAAAAGCCCGATCATAAAGAACCGAGAAACAAATCCCGTTGGCAGGATTCAATCGCTCTTTTTCGTTTTTCGACCAGGGGATAATATGGCTGGCAACAAGGAAATCGGGAATATTAATTCCGCTTATGGCGCATTTCCCGGAATAATTAGCAACCACTATTTGTCGAAATACACTTTGATTTACGCGAGTTTTGACTTCACGTAATTTGGTTTCTCCTTTGATATTTTCAAGATCGACGAGATCCTGCGAAAACTTCTTTTCAATCGACATGCCTTCCTTTTCAGCAAGTATTCGTTCACTTTCAAAGAGGAGGTTTTCCTTATGATGAATAAATTCATCCCATACGGGTTGAACTTGTTTCTTTCCGCCGGTAAGTCCTTTGATGCCCCGGCTTTGGTGAAAAGGGTCTATGCTTGCGAAATTGTTAAGCCGCATGGCCACTGCGTTTGGCGAGCGACCTATTAATTGCGATAATCTGATAATTGCCTTGTTGCGGGAATGAAGTTTTCCAAAGGGGAGTTTTAAATAAAGATTTAGTGCGAGTATAAGTTCCTCCCTGGTCCAGTTGACAGAACGTTTTTTCATTGGGGAATCAAATTTCGTTGGAAATAAATGAAAAGCGAATACCGTTAGGGATTTAATTCTTGTGTTTTTTTCAACCCTTCCGGCATCGGAAATCCATAACCAGAAGGTTTTCTCTCTTCCCACATTTTTTCAATTTCAGATTTGTCGACCCATATTTCATACCAGCCGCGATCAATCATATTTAAGTGCAGTTGAGCATAAACTTTTTCATCTCCCGTTGTTAACCTGTATTTTTCATTTTCGTATCGATCGACATGAAATTTAAAACCTTTATAATTAGCAAAGGTTGAAGCCTGATAGCCCGATTTTATATCAGATTTATTTATTTGCCTAACAAAAATGTTTGGCCATTTCGGCGATGGGTAAAATCCAAAACCAGGAGAAATTGAGCCATGGTAAATCAATTTATAGTGTTCATTATTTGATTCCGTTATTTCGAATTCTTGATCACAGTACAAGGCTATTTCGAAATTTCTCATATTGATTCAATTAACCGGTACGAATTTATGAATCTCGGAATCATAAATCGCTTTTAAGGTTTCGTCTCCATTTGCATCAATTTGCCAAAGTTCGGCACCATCTTTTAAAATTGCAGGTACATCCATTTTCCACTCCGGAGCCCCCAACCGGCCATGGCTTCCAGACGTAAATCCGTGACCTGTAAAAGGTGGAGCTTCCATTGTGGTTCCACCATTGGCTGGACTTCGAGGTACATATGCTTCCTCAATATTCGAAGCTTTGAACCGGATGACACCACAGTATTCATCTGTCAATGAATAACGTGTGCCGTTATAGTCCAATCGTAAACCATAGTAAATATCTTCAAAAGTTTTAAACTGCTTAGCATCTGATGCGCTTGTAATGTAACCGCTCACAGATGAATACTGACCTGAAAGGTAACCTTCGAAGAAGGATTTCGGAACCGCCTTCTGCATCAACGTATTTGCATCAGGCTTCGGAATCCTTGCGCGAATTCTATTCATCATTGCCAATTCGTTCGGAGTTAGATCTGCGGCCGATTTTCCTTCCATAACCAAAAACGTGTTGCGGTCTATTCCTTCCATAGCCAAAAGGCCATCCAGGTTGTCAGAAAATCCGTTGAGTAAGGAAAGGTATTGAAAGTTAAAATTTCCCGCTGGCGTAGAATTCACCACCCCCACCTTCTCCTCCAGGTATTCCTCCATCTTCTGCAGCTGTTGCGCATTCGGATCGTTGGAGGCGAGGTAGGTTTTGGCGGTGTTGTATTCGCTTTCGAATTCCGTGGCGAGCGAGGCTGGAATGGGTCGCACGGAACCTGCCCGCGCGCCGGAGATGAAGTCGACCGTGAAGGTGCCGAGGTGCGTGGCGAGATTGCTGAGTCCCCACGCGGCGATGATCTCGTTGTAGGTGCTCACCACTTCTGTTACCGAGGGATCGTTGAGCGCGTTCGCCGCGAGATTTCCGCCGGAACCGAGCGACTGCAATGCCTCGAACGCGGCAAGACCCAGGTCCTCGGCTTCCATCGCGGTCAGCACGGCGCCCGGACCCAGCGTGAGCGTGGCGACGTCGAGCGAAACAGCCACCATCGTCAGCGCATTTGCGTTGAATGTTTTGTCGGCCGCGTACTGCAAAAAGATCGCGGGAGCGAAGAACACACCGTTGCGCTGCGCGCCTGCATGTTCGAGCATGCCGTAGTTGCTGCGGTTCTTGAAGATCACCACCGCGAACGGATCGATCTCTTCTTCTTCGAGCGAATCGTTCCACACAGGCGTGTGATTCGGCGTGGCTGCGGCATTGTTGTAGTCGGTCCTGATGGCGGTTACCATTCCCGGCCGGACGTGCATCGTGCCGAAATCATCGATGGAAACGGAATAGCGGTGCGTGCCGATGGGCGGACAGGAGAAGAGGTACGTGTCGTCCCAGTAAAATGTGCGCTCTTTCCATTGCTCATCGTTCTGCGGCAGCAGTGAAGAAAAAATGCCGTCGTTCGTTTTGAGCAGGTCGGTCAGGGCGAGCATGAAGCGCGTGTAATTCGGCGCACCGAGCGGCGCGTCGTTGATCCGGTCGATCAGGCGGCGGATGAGCGCTTTCGTATTTTTCTCGCCCTGGTAATTTGCGTTGTTGTTGAGCGATCCCGCCCGCGAAAGAAGCGTGAAAAGATCGAGCACCTGGTCGGGCGGCGTGTATTGCACCACCATCGTCGTGTAATAATCTTCGTAATGCGCGCCGAGCGGACCGTCGCCGAGCATCAGGTAACCGGCGTAAACGGAAAAGATGTGACGGCGTTCTTCCGTAGAAAGGCTTTCGTAATCGATACCCGGCGCGAAGCCGGAAAGGATGCTGTTGAGCCCGGCGGATGTGTACGTGGTAAGAATGTTTGCCCGCTGCGAGAACACTTCTGCGGATTCACGGAACGCATCGGTAACGGCGAACGCTTTTACCTCACCGGTGGAGTAGAGCCACGTGTCGTTCGAGTTCAGCCGTTTCGAAAAATTCGTGCGCAGCCCGTCGATGTCATAGAAAGTGGATGATGGCGCACGGAATGCGTAGTTCATGCTGAAGGTGAAGCAGCCGGTCTGCGCATTTTTGAAGAACGCACCGCAGTAATCCGCGCAGGAATGAATGACGCAGTCGCGGTGGTGACCCGCGATGGTGTTGCTGATGATGGCGTTCGTGATGTTGTCGTGCAGCGAACGCAGTTCCGCCATGTTGGTCTGCTCGTCGTATAGTTTCCGTCCGAAAAGATTCGCAGCGGTGATCTCGGGCGGCAGCGGCGTATGGATGATCACGTCGAGTGCGCTGATGTAGATCATGTACAGCTCCACGTGGTATTGCGCATAAATGCTGCGGATGCGCGCATTGAGCGAATCCTGTGTGCTGCCGGCCGAAAGCGGGTTCTGCGCATGGTTCGGTGTCTGGCAGTCGATGACGTAATCGGCGGAATCCTCATTTCCGCCGAGCATCACGACGAACTGCATTTTCTCCGTGTGACCTGTAGCAATGGCTTCGTCGTTGATATCGAAAATGGAGCAGAGCTTCGCGCTTCCTTCACGGATCATTTGTTTTTCCGCCGCGGAATCGATCGCCAGCGCTTTTCCCCTGATGCAAAAAACAGCCTGCAGGACGATCGCGAAAACGATCATTGCTTTCCGGCCTGCTCCGTGTCTTTTATTCCTCGCGTTCATTTTTAAGTATTGGTTGTTCATCAGTAATTATCACCGTGACATCTGTTTCCGCAGCGTCATCACCACCAGTTGTTTCACGCCATTCTCCGCCACCTCGTCCGCGATCTGCTGATCGGTTTTTCCCAGCGCCACCTGCTGCGTGACGTATTCGTGGTACAGCACGCCATTCACGGTAAGGTATTGTCCGATAAAATTCAATTCGTCATCGGGGCAGTCCGCGCGCGAGAGAACAGCAAGCACTTTCGCAGAATAATAATCGACCTGCGCGGTTTTGTAAGTGTTGCCCAGCTGTGCCCCCGCATCGTTCGGGTTCAGCGGTTTTTCGTAATAGGAAACGAATGCGGCGCTGTCGGACGTTATCGTTCCTGAGTTGCCCGGCGAAGAGGGAAGCGACTGGCGTTGGGTGGAAATGTAATTGCCGAGGTTTCCTTCGCTTGTCTCAAAGACATTTTGTCTGGCGGAGATATCATTCGGCGAAAGCTGGCTGCGGATGATGGTCATCGCCATTTTCAGCAGCTGCATTTCATGCGCGGTCAATGTATCTGTTGTCAGCGGAAGAAGAAAATCCCCGGTGACGAACGTGACAGCTCCGTCGGGATTCACGATCCACTGGTTGCCGTTCGCGTCGGTGATGAGCACGCCGCCGTCCGTGTTGTTCCCGATCGTAACCGTGTTCCCGTTTTCGTCGAGTAGCACGATCTCTCCGTTCGCATTTACATAGATGCTGTCGATGTTTCCGTTGTAGAACCAGCTCGTATCGTAGTGAAATTGTCCCGCATTGAATTGCGTCATCCAGTTCGATACGCCTTCGCTGACCGCTTTCACTTCGCCCGCGTACATCTGGTGATCATCGCCGATGGTGATGCTGGTGAATTCGCAGTTGAGCGTTATTCCACCGAAGGGTGTGATCACTTTTCCGTAACCGGAATAATGCCCGAACGGATTCGTGTACGCGCTCAGCGACGTGACTTCCATCTCAAATTGTCCCACCTGCCAGATCATTCCGTCGTTCGCCTGTGTAAGCGGCTGAAAATTCTGCTGCGCAGGCGCAGGCGAAATATCTCCGCAGTTTAGCAGCTGCTGCGCGGGTGTCGCCCACGTCGCGACGTTGCTCCAGGGACCCGGACTTCCGTCGGGAAAAATGCCCTGCACGTGCGCTTCGTAATTTGTTTCGGGCTCGAGATCGCAGATGCGGAGCGAAGCATGATCCGTCGTAACGGGAAACCAGTTCCCGCTGCCCGTTTTTTTGAACTCAACGCGGTAGGACGAATAAACGGAAAGACTGTCCCACGAGCATTTCGCCTGGCGGTGCGTGAGCGCCTGCGCGGTGAGTGTGAGGTTCGCGCTGTTTCCCAGCAGTGAATTCGCATTTCCCCACGTGAATGTGCAGAGCTGCGAATAACCGTTGTTGCGGAACAGTTCTCTTCCGTCCGCGTCATGCGCACGTATCCTCCATACGTATTCCCGCCCGGTAACGAGCGGCGGTTCGGTGATGGAATAGCTGAGCATCGTCTGTTGCGTAACAGCGGAATAAAGCGGCGCTGTTGTCGCGACGATCGTTCCTGCGGAAGAATTTGAGGGATAGATTTCCCACAGCTCGAACGTGTAATCGGTCCCCGCGAGCGATGAGGGCAACGTCACGTTCATCGGGGTCCAGGAAAAGGTGAGCTGCTGCGGGGAAACTTCCTGCACGGTTGTTCCGCACACCGGCAGGTTCGTTGCGGGCGGATCATTGAGCAGCATCCATGCCTGTGTGACGGCGTCGTTGCTCACTTTCACTGGCAGCGGATTCGCATAATCGTACGCGGTGACGGTGATCGTGTAAAAGCCTTCCGGCAGAACCTTCCGCTGGTCGTATTGTGCGCGTGTAATGCCGGAAAAATCCAGGTGGTCTTCATCCATCAATGGAAAGAGATCATCCCCGCTGATCATTTTCGGTACACCCGGTTCCAGCGTGAAGGGACCTGCGTAATACCAGGCCTGGTTCTGCAATGAAATTCCCTGTCCCTCGATCTTGAATTTCAGCTTCACGTCATACGACGGATGTGAGAAGTCGGTGAATAAAGCGAGAACCCGGAAATTCTCATTTCCCGGCGAGCAGTAATCGTTGAGATAACCGGAGAAAGGCGGAACGAGCTGGAGGTTCAGCTGCACCGGGAAATTCTGCGCGGAGGAAGAGCCGCAGAGAAAAAAGAAAGCGATCAGTGTGAAGCAAAAGGGACGCATTGCGCTCCGTCAATGATAAAGGAGGCAAATGTGCAACGGTGGAATTGTATTAGTCGGGAATAAGCGATTGAAAATGTTTTGCGTGCTTGTCAGCTTTCGGTGCGCTGGGCAAGGCCGCAGCTACTCAATTTGACAAGTGCGGCAGGTTCAGGTTGGGGAAGTGATGATCAGGATGCTTCTGCTGATATTGGTTTTCGTGCTTGTCAGCTTTCGGTGCGCTGGGCAAACAAGTGCGGCAGGTTCCGTTTGAGAAAATGATGATCAGAATGCTTCTTCCGGGTAAATTGGGCTATCACGCTTGTCAGATTGAGTAGCCGCACGCAGTGCGGCGTATCGAAATCTGACAAGTGCGGCAGGTTCAGGTTGGGGAAGTGATGATCAGATGCTTCTCCAGAGATTGGTTTTCGTGCTTGTCAGTTTTCGGTACGCTGGGCAAACAAGTGTGGCAGGTTCCGTTTGAGAAAATGATGATCAGGATGCTTCTGCAGAGATTGGTTTGCGTGCTTGTCAGCTTTCGATACGCTGGGCAAGGCCGCAGCTACTCAATCTGACAAGTGCGGCAGGTTCAGGTTGGGGAAGTGATGATCAGAAAATTTCTTCCGGGTAAATTGGCCTATCCCGCTTGTCAGATTGAGTAGCCGCATACAGTGCGGCATATCGAAATCTGGCAAGCCTACACCCCAAACTGCCTTAAATGATGATCAAAATGTTTCCACTGGGTTTGCCCCCATTGGGCCGGTGTGAGCGGACCGAAAAAGCCATGAGGGTGCTTCGTGGCGCCGGCTTCCCCGCCCTCGTGCAGGCGTTTCATCAGCCCGAGCAGGCGCTGCTTTTCTTTTTCGAAGTCGCGCGGGTCGGTGATGGTGAATTCCCTGGCGGTCGGGTTGCCCTGCTTGAACGGCTCTTCCCCGAGGAACTTTTTCTTCACCAGCGGGCCGATGATCCGCCCTATGAAAAGTCGTTTCAGGACGACATCGCCTAAGGCCATTTCCACCGTTGCCGAACAATGGGCGAGCATCTGCGCAACGTTCATTTTTCCCCAGAGCGCCGGGGAGGAGGGGGTCAGCCTGTTTATGCGTTCTTCGATGCCGGCATAATCGGAAGCGTTGAAAATCGTTTTCATGATGCTGTTTTTCAGGCCGGAAAGTTCCGGAATTATACCGGTTCAGGTGATAAAAAAGGTGAAAAACCGGGCCCTGGAGCGGAATATATTCGCCCGGACTTGCATTTTCTGGGTCTGTTTGACTTACCTTTGGAACCTATTAACCAAATTATCATCAGTCACAATGCAAAATGGAACAGTAAAATTCTTTAATGAATCCAAGGGATTTGGATTCATCAAAGTTGACGGCACGAATGAAGAGATTTTCGTTCATGCTACGGGTCTTACCCAGCAGATCCGCGAGAACGACAAAGTTACCTTTGAAGTTCAGCAGGGTAAAAAAGGACCCAACGCAGTGAATGTAAAACTGGCTTAAGGCTTTTTTTATAGCAGAGAAAATCCCGGAGAGATCCGGGATTTTTTTTTAATGACGCCCGCTGAGAACGAGCAGCGCGAAGTTCGAAGCGCTGGCGGAATTAATCCCGAAAGCGCAGCGAGTCGGGATCACATCACTGAAAACGCCGCCCGCTGAGCACGAGCAGCGCGAAGATCGAAGCGCTGGCGGAATTAATCCCGAAAGCGCAGCGAGTCGGGATCACATCACTGAAAACGTCGCCTACTGAGAACGAACGAAGTGAAGATCGAAGCGTTGGCGGAATTAATCCCGAAAGCGCAGCGGGTCGGGATCACTTTTTTAATCAATCGAACTTGGTCTGCGACTCGTTCGGTTTCTGCACGCCGTTCTTGTTGAATTTGATCCCGATCAGCACTTCGTGCGTACCGTTGTTGTAGTTGCCGAGGTTCGTGGTGGTGTAATCGTACGAATACCCGATAAGAATATTTTCACGCACCACGAATCCCATGTAAGCCGCGATCGCATCGAGATTACGGTACGACCCGCCCAGCCAGACTTTTTCCTTGTAAATAAGCCGCATGCCTACGTCGAACTGGAATGGCGCCGGGGAAACGTATTTCAGCAACGCGGAAGGTTCCAGGACGAAATCATTGCCGATGGGCTGGCGGTAGCCGAGCATGCCGTAATAATGACGGGTCATCACGCTCGTGGTGTTCGACATGTAATCGAAAAATTTCAGCTTGTTCTGCTGGATCTGCAGGCAGGATGCGCCCACCCAGAAACGTTCACTGTACAGATAAAATCCCGCGCCGAAATCGGGAGTGAGGACGCTCTGCAGCGAATTCGTCAGCACGTTATCACCGGGATCGTGCAGGTGGATCTTCTGCCCGTCCACCATAAACTGCAGGATGCCCGCGCTGATGCCGAAGGAAAGCTTCAGGTGCTCCGTAAGCGGCGCGTGGTACGCATACGAAAGATAAAATCCGGTGCGTCGTGTCGGCCCGACAATATCGGTGAACAGTTGTCCGCCCATTCCCATGTGATCGTATTTCAGCGGACCGTGTACGCTCATCACGTATGTGCGCGGCGCGTCCGTGATGCCGCCCCACTGGTAACGGTTATCGGACATGCCGATGAAATAATTGTTCTTCCCACCGATGGCAGGGTTCATCACGTAATCGTTCAGCATATACTGGCTGTAATGCGGCAGCTGCTGCGCGAAGGAAACCATCGCGATGCAGGAGCATAAAAACACAAGAGCTTTTTTCATCGTTCTGTTTTTATCGCATGATGGTGATAGGGCCGGTATAATCGTCCGGGAAATTCGGATCATTCAGCTTGATGATGTAGTAATACGTTCCGACAGGAAGGTCCTTGCCCTGGTAACGTCCGTCCCATGGTGTGTTGTAACCGTCCGAAGCAAACAGCATTTCACCCCAGCGGTTGTACACTTCCACATGACAGTGCGGGAAAAGCTGGATGTTGTCGATCACCCAGACGTCGTTGATGCCGTCGCCGTTCGGCGAAAATCCATTCGGGAACTCAATCGAAGGAACTACGGTCAGTGTCATCGTATCGCTTCCGGTACAGCCGTTTCCGTCCGTGACCACAACCGTGTATGTCGTGGTTGTTCCCGGTGCAGCAACAGGATTGGAGATCGTCGGGTCGCCGAGACCTGTTGACGGTCCCCATGCGAACGTCGAGCCCGGCGGACCTGTCGGCGAGCCGCCTATTGTGGCGTTCATGCCTGTGAAAATCTCGATGTCCGGGCCTGCGTCTGCGTTCGGCGGTGGAAGCGAATTCACCACGATCGAATCGCTGTCCGTGCAGGCGCCGTTGCTCACGATGAGCACGTACGTCGTTGCGCCTGGCGGTGGAGTGATCGTTGCTGTTGCGGCATTGCCGACCACGTTCATGCCGGGCAGCTGCACCCACTGGTAAGTAACGGCGTTCGTGCTGCCGGTTCCGTTGAGCAGGATAGATCCCGACTGGCAGAACACGGTGTCATTCCCGGCGTTGGCAAGAACAACCATGGTCGATCCGACCGCGAGCGTGTCGCTTATGGAGCATCCGTTCGCATCCGTGACGGTGAGCGTATAATTGCCCGGAAGAATTCCTGAAATGTTCTGTGACGCGGACGTGTAACCGTTCGGACCCGTCCACGAATAAGTGTACGGCGGCGATCCGCCGGAAACACTGTACGAAATAGCGCCGTCCGCGGAATTATTGCACGTCGCATCGGTGATCAGCGGTACACCGGGAACAAGCACAACCGGTGAAATGATCGAATCGTTTTGCGTGACGCTGCAGCCGTTCGCATCCGAAATGACGACGGTGTACGATCCGGCGCAAAGGTTGCTTGCGGTTTGCGTGGTCTGTGCATCGCTCCAGTTATATGTGTAGGGCAATGTTCCTCCCGATGGAATGGCGGTGATGAATCCGTTGCATACGCCCGTGCACAGCTCATCCTGCACGAACAGGTAGGAGCCGGCCAGTGAAGAAGGTTCGGTAATATTGACCGAAGCGGTGGAAACACATCCGCCGGCATCCGTTGCCTGCACGAGATAAGTTCCAGCGCAGACGAAGGTGATGGAATCATTGGTGGATCCGTTGCTCCAGCTGTATGTGTAAGGGGCGGATCCGCCGGAAGCGCTGACGCTTGCCATGCCGTTGCAGGAATCATTGCACAGCGCGCCGCTTACTGAAGTTGACAGGACTAACGTGGAGTTGGAATTGCTTACCGGGAAGGGTTGTGTTATAGAACAACCCGCTGCATCGGTTATCGTTACCGTGTACAAGCCTGCACAAAGCAGGGTGATGTTGGATGTTGTTTGCCCGAGCGGAGCCCAGTTGTACGTATACGGAGCGCTTCCTCCCGAAGGGTTAAGCGAGATCGAGCCGAGGCATATTCCGCACGTCGTGTTGACAATGGTCTGGTTCGGGACGATCGGCGGCGGCTCAGTGATACGCACGGTGTCTGTAAGAGCACAGCCCGCAGAATCCCGCACCTGGAAGAAATAAAGCCCGGCGCAAAGGTTGTTCACCGAAGAAGTTGTTTGTCCGCCGGAAACCCACAGGTACGAATACGGTGGTGTTCCTCCTGTCGGTGCAAGCGATGCGGAGCCGTTGCAGGTTCCGTTGCAGGTAGCGTTCGTCACTGTTGCATTTGCCGCGGTGGGTCCGCCGCTTGCTGAAATATTCACACTGTATGTGGCGGTGCAGCCGCTGGCGTCACGGATGATGACGGAATAAACGCCTGCACAGAGTCCGTTCAACGTCGACGTGGTGGAACCGTTCGACCACTGGAAGGTGTAGGGTGCGATGCCTCCGCTTGTATTGAGGGTGACGGAACCATTGCACGATCCGCATGTCGTCGGGGTGACCGCAGGATTGATCGTGATCGGTGTCGGGCTGTTCAGTGAAACGTTCAGCGTCGTGTTGCATCCTGCACCGTCGGCGACGACAACCGTATAGCTTCCCGGGCAAAGACCCGTGGCGGTCGCGGTGGTCTGCCCGAGCGGATCCGACCAGTTGTAGGTGAACGGCCCGCTTCCCGTGGTAACCGTGGCAGTCGCTGTTCCGTTACAGCTTCCGCTGCAGGTGGTGTTCGATGAAGTCGCCACAGCGGCAAGCGTATTCCACGGATTGATAGTGGAAGATGAAGTGGTCGTACATCCGTTGGCGTCAGTGATCGTCGCGGTGTAGGTGCCGATGCACTGGTTTGTGATGGATGCTGTCGTCTGGAGGCCGGGCGACCAGCTGTAGCTGTATGGACCTGTTCCTCCGGTCGGGCTTAGCGAGATCGATCCGTCGCAGATACCGGTGCAGGTTGCGTTTGAAACGAACGGATTTGCATTGATCGGTTGCGGAGCATTGATCGTTACAGGCGAGAAACGGATGCATCCGTTGGTGTCGGTCACCTGGAGGAAATAACTTCCCGCACACATGTTCGTGAGCGAGTTCGTGGTTTGTCCGCCCGGGTTCCACACGTAAGTATACGGTGCTGCTCCCCCGATCGGTGTAACTGTTGCGCTTCCGTCACAGGATGCGGGACAGCTCGCATCATTGGAAACAACTGTTTCGCCGGTAGGTCCGCCGGAATTGTTCATCGTAAGCGTAAACGAATTGGCGCAGCCCGAAGCATCCGTTACGGTCACGGAATAAATTCCTGCGCACAGGTTCGTCTGGTTCGGTTGGTTCGGCAGTGCGTTCGACCAGTTGTAGGTATACGGTGAGGCGCCGCCCGAAGGAGTGACAGATAAAGTCCCGTCGCAGTTTCCGCAGGAAGCAGGAGCGCTGGCGACAGTAAGCGCGATCGGTGAAACAGCAGTTACGTTTATGGTCTGAACATCCTGGCAACCATTGGCATCATGAACGGTTACCGTGTAGGTTCCGACGCTGAGGCCGGTGATCGTGGATGTTGTTTGTCCGCCCGGTGCCCAGAGATAGCTGTACGGACCGGTTCCTCCGACAGGATTGGCGGAAGCAGTTCCGTTAGTTCCATTATTGCAGCTCGGACTTGTGAACGAAGTGTTGGCCTGGAGGACCGCCGGTTGTGCAACCGTAGTCGTTGCGGTTTGCGAACATCCGCTGGCATCCGTAACGTTCACAGTATAAATTCCCGCGCAGAGTGAAGTTGCGGAAGCGCTTGTCTGACCACCCGGTGACCAGTTGTAAATGTAGCCGGGAGTTCCGCCGGAAGCAACAACACTCGCCACACCGTTGCAGGATCCGTTGCAGCTCAGCGGTCCGCTGCTCGCGGAAAGAACAATGGCCGGGGGTTCCTGTATGGTGACGGATTGAACAGACGCGCACCCGTTGCTGTCATTGGTGATCACGGAATACGCACCGGCGCAAAGACCGGATGCGGTCGGTGTGGTTCCTCCGTTCGGCGACCACGTGTACGTGTATCCGCCAACGCCTCCGCTCGCGCTGACTGTAGCGGTACCATTGCATAATGCGTTGCACGTAACGTTCGTCGAGCTGATCGAAGTCGACAGTTGTGTCGGTTGGGTGATCGTTACGGATTGATTCGTGGTGCAGCCGTTTACATCGGTCACGTCAACTGTGTATGATCCCGGGCAGAGATTCGCGGTGATGGAAGTTCCCTGTCCGGACGACCAGCTGTAAGCATACGGAGACGAGCCACCGACAACGGTAACGGTCGCGGAGCCATTGCACGCACCGAAGCACTGCACATTCGTGGAGGCGATCGATGCGGATATCGGTCCGGGTTCGGTAATGCTGAACGACTGCGAAAAAGTGCATCCGTTGGCATCGGTAATATTCACGGTATAACCGCCGACGCCAAGACCCGATATCGCAGGCGTGTTTTGTCCGCCGGGAAGCCAGTTGTAGGTGTAAGGCCCGGTTCCCCCGGTTCCGGTTGCGCTGAGACTTCCGTCCGTCAGCCCGTTGCAGGAAATATTGGTCTGCGATGTATTCGCGGAAACAGGTGTGGGCTGCGTGATGGTGATGTTCGCAAAGGTTATGCAGCCGACGTTATCTGTCACCTGGCAGAAATAGGATCCTGCGCAAAGTCCGCTTGCATTCGGTGTTCCGTCCCCGGTGGGATTACCCGGCGACCAGTCGTAGGTGAATGGAGAAGCGCCGCCGGTTACGTTTGCATTTCCCGTTCCGTCGCAGGTTCCGTTGCAGGTGGCATCGGTTGATGTCGCCTGGACGGTGGGGCCATTGATGTTGCTGACGGAAATAGGAATAACAACCGAGCATCCCGTATTATCGGTGATCGTTACGGAATAAATTCCGGGACACAGGTTGGAAATCGACGGTGTCGTTTGTGCGCCGGGCGACCATGAATAAGTATACGGACCTGTTCCTCCCGATGCTGCGGTGTTGATGCTTCCATCGCACAGCGTGCAGTTGGCCGGGTTGCTTACCGCGTTTGCCGTGATGAGTGTTGGTTCCGTTATCGTAACTGTTTCCGTGCTGACGCAATTATTCGCATCGTGTACAGTAACCGTGTATGTTCCAGCACAAAGTCCCGTGGCTGTTTGCGTGGTCTGTCCTCCCGGTGCCCAGGAATAAGTGTATGCGCCCGTTCCTCCGGAAGCATTCGCTGTGGCCGTTCCATCGCACACACCGTTGCAGGAAGCATTGGTGTTTGTCATCGTGATAACGATCGGGGGAGGATCGATGAATGTGACAGTCGCTGTGTTGAAACAACCCGCAGCATCCGTTGCGGTGACTGTATAGCTTCCGGCGCATTGATTCAGGATTGTTTGCGTGGTTTGCCCGTTAGGCGCCCAGCTGTAGGAATAAGGCACAGTTCCCCCCGAAGCATTGGCGGAAGCGACGCCGTCGCAGGCGCCCGAGCAGCTGAGACTCGATGCGGAACTCGTCACGATAATGTTCACCACCTGGTTGATCGTGGCAATGGCAGTGGTTGTACAACCGGCCGCATCAGTAACGGTGACGGTATAGCTTCCTACGCAGAGATTCGTGGCTGTCGGGTTGGTCTGGTTCGACGGCGTCCAGAAATACGCGTATGGTGAAGTTCCCCCGCTTACGGCAACAGATGCCGTTCCGTTGCAGATGCCGCATGCAGATGTAGTGGAAGAAACGACAGCAAGCAGCGGTGAAGGTTGTGTGATATTCACCTGCTGGCTT
>DASTSF010000425.1:0-4087 GCA_035760825.1 Bacteroidia bacterium | reverse complement strand
TTTGAAAATTCCGATGATCGTTACGTGGTTGAGCGGGAACTCGAGGAACACGTGCAGGAAGCTGAGCAGGAAAAGCACGTGGAAACCGTATTCGTATTTCCAGAAATAGAATGCAACGGCCGCCGCCCACAGCACGCCGATCACCACCAGGCGGCGCTTTGGAACGTTGTGCCATTTGATAACGGACGTTTTTGAAAACCAGTTCAGGTAATGGTACGTGTAAGCGAACGCAATGAAACGCATCACCATCAGCCCGGCATTCGATTCATAGATCACTTTGTGAAGGTATTGCCTGTAATCCGCGAGACTGGTGAAATCCTTCACGAAAAGATCGGGCTGGAAGACTTCGAGGAATTTCCTGTTCACTGTTTCAAACAGGCTGTACGAATGCAGCGCATAATCGCTGACGGGCATACCGGAAGGCGTAATGAACACAAACAGCAACGGGCAGAGCACGAAAATGGCCACGGACAGGTAGCCGCTTTTGCTTCTGCTTTTCAGCGCGCCGTAAAGCATGAAAAGCCCGGTGAAAAGATAAACGTGAATGAGCGTGGGAAGAAAAACGGAGAACAGCAGCACGCCCTGTTTCGCCAGTGATGCGCTCGCGACGATAACGATAAATGCGATCAGGCGGTGGAATGGTTTTTTCAGGACGACCATCGCCAGCGCGGAGACAAAAGCAATGTAAACAAGCCCCGTTGTCATGCCGGTCTGCAGGTTCGCATCACGGTTGAACAGGTGAACGTGCGGGAACAGCTTGTCGAAATACAGCACGAGAAAAAGCAGGAAACCCGCCACGACAAGGAAAACGTAATTGTATTTTCCTTTCGAAAAATAATTGCGTTCGTGCAGCCAGGAAATTTCCGTGAGGTAATGCGCCGGACCGAGAACGGCGTAGGAAAAAAGGAAAAGCTCGAACGGAACGAAGAACGCCACCGCGCAACTGATGAGGATAAGCCCGATGTTGAGGTAATTGATCCGGTCGGTGTTCGGAATGCTGTCTGCCGGTTTCATAGCTCGGTTTCTCCTTTAAAAACAAATTCGGCGGGACCTTCCAGCCAGATGTCCGAAAAATGCATTTCGCTCCGGTGGAAATGCACGGAAAGATTTCCGCCGGGTGTGGATATGTCGCAGCGCGTGGGCGTCGTGGAGATCCCGTGCACGCCGGCCACGAGTGCGCTCGCCGTGGCGCCGGTTCCGCAACTGAGCGTTTCGTTCTCCACGCCGCGCTCGTACGTGCGCACGAGCAGGACATTATCTTTTTTCTCGATGAAATTCACGTTCGTTCCTTCTTTCCGGAAGCGATCCGAGTTGCGGATCTTTTTCCCTTCGCTGTACACGTCGATGCCCGGAACGTTCGCGGAAAATTTCACATAATGCGGGGAGCCCGTATCGAGGAACATGAAATCGCCGCCGTCCTCGATGCCGTGAACGTCCTTCATCCTCAGCTTGATCGTTTTTTCACCGATCACCGCTTCGTGCATGCCGTCGACGGCGAGGAAGGTGACTTCCTTTTTGCGGACGATGTGGTGGTCAGCCGCAAATTTCACCGCGCAGCGACCGCCGTTCCCGCACATGGAGCTCGGTTTTCCGTCGGCATTGACATACACCATTCTGAAATCGCAGCCTTCTTCTTTGCGAATGAGGATCAGCCCGTCCGCCCCGATGCCGAAATGCCGGTCGCAGAGACGGGCAATGCGCGCTTCATCTTTTTCATCGAAGGCGTGCTCCCGGTCGTCGATGAGGATAAAGTCGTTTCCCGTTCCGTGGTATTTGCTGAAAACCGTTCTCATTTCATGCGTGCGATCAGCGATTCATCCGTCACCCGTTCCATCTGCCGGAAATCCGTTGTAGGGTCGACCCGGAAAACGCCCGTGACGCTTTTTACATAGATAGCATTGTCGAGCGAATAAACCGATTCCACGTCTTCCGTTTCGAAACCGAAAAGAACGAGGCGGTTCCGTGAGAATTTATAACCGCGGTAATTGAGCGGAGATTTCCAGAATTCGACAGTGACGGATTTGCCCGGCGTGACCGATGCAGTAGAATCATCTTTCACTTCTTTGAGATCGATCACACCGAAAGGCTTTTGTCCCAGCAGTTCGTCTTTTTTCACCACGATGTTGTCATCGTCGTCGGAAAAAACGGAAGGCGGAACACTGTCGCCGCTGGTCTGCAGCGCCTGCGCTTTTTCAGCGGTATCCGTTCTTACGTTTTCTTTCTTCGTCCTGTGCGTTCTCGGCTTGCCGGGTACCGTGTCGTCTGATTTTACGTTTTTATCGTCGGTGTCGTCCTTCTGCGTCAGTGATTTGTAAAAGTTCAGCTCCTTCACGTACTGGTCGATCTTGAGGACGAAGAAACCGCCGCCGAGCACGATGCCGAGCAGGAAGCCCAGCAGGAATACCTGTGTGCGGTCGCGGAAATGATCGAAACGGGAACGGACTTTCATGGAAGGAACAGAGCGAAATTAGGAAAAAGTCGCGGGAGCGGAAAAACCGGCAGTCCGCTATTAAATCATGTTAAAAACAACTGACAAAAATACTGCGGGAATGGATTTTGGAGTTCTTTTTTTGAACTTTGAATATGACATGTTTAACCAATAAAAAATCAGTATTATGAAAAAAATTCTGAGTGCTTTTGCAATCGCCGTTATGGGCGGTGCCGCCGCCCTCGGTCTTAATCACTTGTTCTTTGCTTCCCCGGCCGTTTCCGCTTCTTCCGCGATGAATCCCCCGGCCCATTATGCGAATTTCGGCAGTGGCGGTGCGCCTGATTTTCGTGACGCTGCTGAGCAGACGATCCATGGAGTCGTGCACGTCACCACGAAATTCACCACGCAGCAGACGTATATCGATCCTTTCCAGAGCTGGTTTTTCGGGAACGGCGGAATGCAGGTTGTTCCCAAAGAGCAGCAGGCTTCCGGTTCCGGCGTGATCATTTCTTCCGATGGCTACATCGTGACGAATTATCACGTCATTGAAAAAGCGGACGAAATAGAAGTTACGCTCAACGATAAACGCAATTACACCGCGAAGCTCGTCGGTTCCGATCCGAACACTGATCTCGCCGTGATCAAGATCGACGAAAAAGACCTTCCGTTCATTCCTTACGGAAATTCCGATGACGTCAAAATCGGTGAGTGGGTGCTTGCTGTCGGGAACCCGTTCAACCTGACGTCCACTGTAACGGCAGGCATCGTCAGTGCGAAAGCGCGGAACATCAATCTTATTTCTTCCAACGGAAGCGGTGCCGGCGCCGTGGAATCCTTCATACAGACGGATGCCGCGGTCAATCCCGGCAACAGCGGCGGGGCGCTCGTGAATACGTCCGGGCAGCTGGTGGGGATCAATTCCGCCATCGCGTCGAATACGGGAACGTTCACCGGCTATTCATTCGCGATCCCGGTCAACCTCGTGAAGAAGATCGTCTCCGACCTGATGGAATACGGAACGGTGCAGCGCGGTTATCTTGGCGTGAACATCCGCGATGTGGATGCGGATCTTGTCAAGGACAAAGGACTGAAAGACACGAAAGGCGTTTACGTGGAAAGCGTGATCGCGGGCGGATCGGCCGACCAGGGCGGGATACAGGCGGGTGATGTCATTACGAAGATCGGCGACGTGGACGTGAACAATGTTTCCGAATTGCAGGAGCAGGTGAACCGTTTCCGTCCCGGCGACAAGCTGTCGGTTTCGTTCACGCATGGTTCGAAGGACAAAACGACGAGCGTAGTGCTCAAGAACAAAGACAACAATACGAATCTTGAGAAGAAAGACGATGTGGCGGACAAGGACGATGTGCTCGGCGCCGGTTTTGAAACCGTGGCGAAGGAGGACCTCACGAAGCTGGGCATCGATAACGGTGTGCGGGTGACGAATCTCGGTCCCGGGAAGCTGCGTTCTGCCGGCATCCGCGACGGGTTCATCATTACCGCCATTGACAAGAATAAAGTCACCACCCCGGACGAGCTCAAAAAGACGCTGGACAGCAAAAAAGGCGGTGTGCTGATCGAGGGCGTTTATCCCGACGGGGCACGCGCTTATTATGCTTTCGGAATGTAAATTTTGGTCGGGTGAAAAGCTGCTTT
>DASTSF010000424.1:0-9827 GCA_035760825.1 Bacteroidia bacterium | reverse complement strand
CCACGGTGGGAAATACGTTCGTGCTGTTGGATTTCGACCAGATCTGCAAGATCGAGTTCAGCGATGCGGCGACCATCGAAGTGTCGAATGACAATGGGAATACATGGACGCAGCTTACCTACACACAATATCTTGGCACGGCTCCGTTCCAGGCGCTGGGCAACCGATTCTCTTCGGCTGCTTATTCGAATTGGGTCCCGGGTAATAATGCGGCCATTCCCGATAACATCTGGTGGCATCACGAAACGTTCGATGTTTCCTCCCTGCTTTCAAATGCTTCGCAATGCATGGTGCGTTTCATCCTGACGGATGCCAATGCCAACGGCGCCAACGGGAATTACGGATGGATCCTTGATGCGCTCAAAGTGACGGCGGCCGCTTCCGAATTGTATCCGCCGGTTATCACGCCGCTCAACCCGATCTATGCCGGGAATGTTTTCAACCTCGGTCCGTACACCGTCAACGACAGCATCACCGACGCCAGCGGTGTCGCCAGTGCGACGCTTTTCTATTCCGTGAACAGCGGTCCTGTGCAAAATGTTGCAATGACCAACGTTTCCGGTAACCACTGGCAGGGAATGATCCCCGCCGCCAATGATTCCGACACGATCTGCTATTCGGTGCAGGCATGGGACGCTTCACCGGCGTCGAACACAGCTGTATGGCCCGCATCGGGTTGCCAGCAGTTCATTGTTCATGCGGGCATTACGTTCCCGTATTTCGATAATTTCGACGGAACGACGCTGTTCACCGCCAACAACATTTCAACGACTTCGCAATGGCAGCTCGGAACGCCGGCATACGGTTCTACGAATTCCGCGCATTCCGCGCCCAACGCATGGGATGTTAACCTCACTACTGCGTACGACGTGAATGCCGATTGCGAATTGTATTCTCCTGTTTTCGATTTTTCCAGCGTGCAGAACGCAAGACTAAGCTTCTGGCACAACTGGAACTGCGAAGCATATTACGATGGATGCCACCTCGAATACACGACGGATGGAAACACCTGGAATGTGCTCGGTACGGTCGGCGATCCGCTGGGCACGAACTGGTACACAAACGCGACCGTCTATTCTTCGAATACGCCGGGCTGGGATGGAGCGAGCGGAGGCTGGATCAAATCGGAATACATCCTTTCGGCGCTGAACAACGTGGTCGGACCTGTGCAGTTCCGTTTTGTGTTCACTTCAGACGCCTCGGTGGTATACGATGGTTATTCCATTGACGATTTTCTCATCCGTACACCGAGTCCGCAGGACGGGGCGGTGACCGGAGTTGTTTCCCCGGATATTTCCAGCTGCCTTCCCCAGGGAAATGTGCCGCTTTCCATTGCCGTGCTTAACGACGGTACGCAACCGATCGTTGGTCCTTTCGACATTACCTACATTCTCGATAATGGCACGCCGGTTACGGAGCAATTCCCGGGAACCATACAGCCCGGAGTGACGGATACGTTTACGTTCGTTACGCCGCTGAACAATACGGCCGGATTCCATAACCTCGTTGTTTATTCCAGCGTTCCCGGCGACGGGTGGAACCAGAACGACACGCTGGCGGTCAGCTACAACACGGCACCTGGCGTAACCGTTCCTTATTTCAACGGGTTTGAGAACGGCCCGTCGAGCATGAATGATTTCTGTCTTACAACCGGTGCGCAGGGACAGATTCAGCAGCTCAGCGCAGCGGCGAATACAGGAACCAGCGGCATGGCGTTCGATGCGACTTCTTACCTGGGATGGACGTTCGGCATGGATACGATACCGACGTCAGCGAATTACATCTGGGATCCCGCCAACAGCGCTTCACATGACGCAAATGCAAGGCTCGTGGTGAATACAGCAGGGTATAATAATCTCGTGCTCGAGTTCGATGCGAAACTGCTGTACCAGTACGCGAACGAATACACCAATTTCCGCGTGAAGGTCAACGGAACGATGATCACGCCGCACCTGCAGCCGAACAACGCGTCCACACCTTACGACAGCTACCGCTACGACATTTCCTCGTTCCTGCCCGCGCAGTTCCTGACGATCGATTTCGAAGCGAAATGCACCTACGACCTCGCTACAACCGGAACAGGCGTTTACCTGGATAATATCAAGATCTACCGGCCGGACAGCATTGATGTCGGTGTGTCGCAGATCACGCAGCCTGTTGTGCAGAGCATGGCCAATACGGCAACGCAGGTGGTTGTGAAGATCAAGAACTACGGCTATTCTGCGCAGACTTCAATTCCCGTAGCTTACCAGGTGGATAATAACCCGCCTGTTGTCGAAACGTGGACCGGGAACCTTTTGCCGAATACAACCACAACCTACACGTTCACCACGACGTTCAATTCACCGGCAGGTCCGTACAACCTTTGCTCATGGACACAGCTGGCGCAGGATACCGCGTTGTGGAATGACACCACCTGCCATTCCATGATGGGCATGCCGGTCTTCCCGGTTCCGTTCTCGGATAATTTCGACGGTCCCAACCAGTTCGTTGCGCAGACAACGTACACTCCTTCATGGGAGCTCGGAAACCCGGTTACACCTTACATTACGGGAACACACAGCGGACCGAATGCATGGGAAGTCAACCTCAACGGTCCTTACGCGAACGGCAGCAACGAGATACTGTATTCCCCGTTCTTCGATTTTTCGCAGGCCACCAACGTTGAGCTGCGTTTCTGGCAATGGTATTACTGCGATAATTATTACGACGGCGGACGTGTTGAATACAGTGTCGATGGCGGAAATACATGGACGACGCTCGGAACGTATCTCGATCCGAACGGTACGGCCTGGTACAACCAGCAGTACCTGATCTCTTCCCAGCAGGCCGGATGGTCTGGAAATGGCGGTGGTTATTTCCAGTCGAAATACAACCTCGCCATGTTCGACAATTATCCCAATCCCGTGCAGTTCCGTTTTGTATTTACATCCGACAACACGTCGTTCGGACCTACCGACGGCTGGGCGATCGATGATTTCGAGCTGTTCATGCCGATCAACGCGGGAACGGACAACATCACCTTCAATAACCCGTCGCCGCTTCCGCTTCCCGGCAACAACACCGTGCGATGCGAAATAAAAAATACGGGAACGATCCCGCTCGTCAACGTGAACGCAATGCTCAACGTAGACAACACAACGATCGTAACGGACCCCGTAACGTTCAGCCCGCCGCTGCAGCCCGGCCAGCAGGCGACGCATACGTTCTCGCAGCCGTGGACAGGCGCATCCCCCGGAATGCATACAGTTTCTGTATGGACGAGCAACCCGAACGGGCACGGCGATGTCGATCTTTCCGACGATACGACGATCTGGAATATCTCGGTGATGGATACGTTTGCGACGTACCCGTATTGCAACGACTTCGAAACATCGAACGGAATTCCGCCTCTTACCACGATGAACGGCATACGCTTTACAAATACGCAGAACAGCTTTGCACAGGGAACACCGGCGAAGAACATCATCAACAATACGCACAGCGGCAACACCTGCTGGGTGACGGATCTTACGCTCAATTACCTGCGCAATGACAGCTCCGCGATCTTCTCACCGGTGTTTACCGTGGATACCATAGACTGTTACCATCTCGAATTCTGGACGCGTTACCTGACTGAAGTCAACCATGACGGGGGAGTGGTGGAATATTCATACGACCTTGGCCAGACATGGAACAGGTTGGGAATTGCTTACGAGCCGAGCTGGTATATGAATTCCGCAGCGACCGGTTTGGGCAGCGGTTACCAGCCGAATTTCGGCGGCACATCGAATGGCTGGGTGAAGATGGAACATGATTTCCGCTTTACACAGGCGGGACCGGTTGTTTTCCGTTTCCGTTTCGGTTCGGATAATGCGATCGAGTCGGAGGGATGGGCGATCGACGATATCTGCTTCAGCCAGCTTCCGCCCTGCGTGATGAGTGTCCAGGACGTCAGCAGCGATGCGGTTTCTGCAGATGCCTACCCGAATCCGTCGGGTACAACAACGAACATCAATTACAACCTTCCGGATAACGGTCATGTTCACATTTCACTCGTGAATATGCTCGGCCAGGAAGTGGATTCGTACGACGGAACGGGCCATGCCGGAACAAACACCTGGACGGTGGACGTTTCCTCGCTGCCGGAAGGAGTTTATTTCTATGAGCTCACTTTCGGCACGCAAAAGATCGTTCAGAAACTCGTCGTCAGTCACTGAAAATAATGCACTAAAGAAGATCCGTTCCGTAACCCGGGACGGATTTTCTTTTTTAAGTACCTGTTTATGAGACGCTTGATCGTGGCTGCGGAATGGTTTTCTTCAATAAATCCGGCGATCTGTATCTTTTGCAATATCCCGCGTTATTGAAGTAACTTTAAGAAAGTTGCGATGCGGTCAGTAACATTAACCCCAGCCAATATGGAGGTTATCTCAAAGTATCATGCCACCAGGGAGGAAATGCTGCAGGAACAGCAACTGGTGGAGGAAGCGAAAAGAGATCCTGCTCAGTTCAGGCCTCTTTACAACAGGTATTATGAACGGATTTTTCTTTTCATCTGGCAACGCGTGGACGACAAGGAAGTGGCTTTCGACATTACCTCGCAGGTTTTCCTCAAGGCCATGCTTAATCTTCACAAGTATGAATTCAAAGGCGTTCCTTTCGCTTCCTGGCTTTACCGGATAGCGAAAAGCGAAGTGTACACCATGTTCCGCAAGCAGCAGGCCAACCGGACGGTGAACATCGACACGCCAGGCATTAACCTGATGGCGGATGAGCTGGAGGACGACAAGTATGCCCCGTACATCGAAATCATTAAAGAAGCGGTAACAGAACTCGAAGAAGAAGACATGCAGTTCATTGAAATGCGTTTTTTCGAAAAACGTCCTTTCAGGGAAATTGCGGAAATATTCGGGATCACGGAAAACAACGCCAAGGTGAAAACCTACCGGATACTCGAAAAGCTGAAAAAAATACTGCTCGACAAAAAGAAAAAAAGCGCGTAAGCTGCAAGGGCTGCGCATCACGCCATGAAAAAGTTCAAGATAAACATCGACCGTCCGAAGCCTTCGTCAGATGAGATACTGTCGCGGAGGAATTTTGACAACCTGATGAATATGTACAACGCCGTACCGGGAAAGGTCGTGCACAAGCCTTTCTGGAAATCAGGATGGGCGATCAGCTCGTTTGCTGCGGCAGCGGTCATTGCGACCGTAATCGCTGTTTACGTAAACCGTACGGATGTTTCGGAAAACAAAACGGAACCACAGCAGGTCGTGAATACGAATGTTCAGCCGGGAAACAATGCGCCGGTCACGAACAATACGGCAGCGAACACGGTTCAGAAACGGCACGTTGCGCCGCCGCTCGGCGGACTTAACGTTCCCTATGCTTCGTACAGCGTCAATTCTTCGAACGGGGGCGTGTTCACGCATCCTTCCGGCTCGAAGCTCACGATTCCCGCCAATGCGTTCGTGGATGAGAACGGAAATCATGTAACCGGCAACGTGGAGATCCGCTACCGCGAGTTCCGCGATCCGGTCGACGTGTTCCTGGCCGGAATTCCCATGGATTATGATTCCGCCGGAACTACTTACCAGTTCGAATCAGCCGGGATGATGGAAGTGGCTGCATTCGTCAATGGGAAAGTGGTTTACCTCGACAAAAACAAGAACGTGCAGGTGGAATTCGCCAGCAATAACAACGACCCGAAATTCAACCTGTACCGTTTCGATACGACGGCCGGAAACTGGGTGTATGAAGGAAAAGACAAAGTGCAGCCTTCCGGCACGAACGACAATACGCGCCACTTCACGAACAACCAGGTCGTGACCAACGCACAGATGCAGCATTACGCGGCGGTGCGTGACAGCTCGGTCCAGGCGGCAGCGAAAAATTATCCCGTTCCCGCGGAACCGGTGAAGCCGCTGAAGGCGGACAAAACAAAGAACCGTTTCTTCGTCGGCTTCGATTCACGCGAGTTCCCGGAAATGGCGGCTTACAAGGATGCCATGTTCGAAGTGGATGAGTCGAAACAGAAATTCGACCGCAACAACTACAACATCACGTGGGACGACATGGCGCTGAGCCGTGGCGATAAGGAAGGGAAATATGTGCTCACGCTGAAAAAAGGATTGCAGGTGGTGAAGCTGGACGTATACCCCGTTTTCGACGGCGATAAGTACGACAAGGCGATGAACGTATATGATCAGAAATTCGCCGAATACCAGCAGGCGCTGAACCAGCGCACGAATGCGGAAGCGGCGGCGCGCGATCAGTATACGCGGATGTGCAGCGGGCTCAGCATGAGCGGGTCGTCGAACTATTACGGAACCGATAACAGCCGGGCTTCACAGGATAAATCGTCCGAAGTGATGCGCATGTTCACCATCAGCCAGTTCGGCATGTACAACTGCGACGTTCCGGAAATGCTGCCACAGGGCGCACGCGTGGATCTTTCCGCGAATGATGCGAACGGGAATCTCATGAGCGGCTTCTACACGATGTATCATGTCGACCGCGAGAAATTCTCGCTGTACAGCTACCATAACATGAATCCGCTCGCAGGCTTCAGCTTCAACCCGAAATCGTCTAACCTCGTATGGGCGGTGAAGGACGGCGCGCTTTATTACGCCGACAACGACCAGTTCGCTTCCATGAAGCATTCCGGTAAAACGGCTGTTGAGATGAAACCGGTCGGAAGGGATTTCGCTTCGGCGGATGACATGAAAAAATTCTTCGGCATCGCGGCGAAAGACTGATTTTATTTTTTGCGGTCATGAATAAATTCAGCTTAACGGTTGTACTGTTTTTGTTTTTATCCGCGCTGCATGCGCAGGATACAGCCCGGGATGTGCAGCCCGGGATGATCATGGTGAAAAAGCCGGCGATTCACCCGTACATCATGATCGAATATTCGCTTTACCTCAGCGATGTAAAGAAAACGTACATCCTCGTTCCCGATCCGTTCGATTCCGCTTACATGGCCCGGAAAATGGTGCCGGTGTTCGATTCGTCGCGCTATACTGATGCGGAAAAAAGAGTGTACCCCCAGAAAAAAGAATCGATCGCCCGCTATTATGCCGAGAGCCTCGCCTACCGTTATCTTCCTTCCGACACGCCGATGGTCGACACGATGTACGTGGACATGTGGATCGACAACCGCGGGAAAATAAAATGGGTTTCGCCCGATACGAACTATACCGGGGCCATGCCCGAAGAGCTGAAAAAGGAACTGGCATGGATCAGTCTTTCGCTCAACGACTGGGGAACGGGCGGGGGCTACATGACGCCGAAAAAACTTTTTCATCCGCCCCAGTATGTTCCCGGCAATTATTACTGCGAAATGAAGATCATCGTTTCTTCAGGACCCGTAACGGCAGCGCAGAAAACGTCGGGAGCGACTTATGCACCTTTCGATATCCCGCTCAATTCTCCGGCAACGGACGAGCAGATGGATGATTTCATTATGCAGAACACGAAAAAGTAAAAGTCATGAGCTGCATGAGGACACGATGCAGATCTGCCGGAAAAAGAAAAAAGAAAATCGCTTGCGTTTCCTGCGGTTTTTGCTTTTCCGTTTTTAGCTTCTTTTTTTTCCTTGCCGGCTGCTCCGTTCTCTCCGCGCAAACACCTTCCGGTGATTCGCTGAAACCGGGGCTTATCACGGTGAAACGTCCGCGCGTTCCGGCCGCGTATTCGCTGAAGTTCAAATACGATTATTCGAAAGAGTGGAACAGGAAACGTTTCTGGGAAAGCCGCAGCAAAACAGCGCAGCGCGGGTATAAAGCCTGGCTTTCCGATCCGTTCCCTCCGCAGCCTGTTTCTGTCAGGCACAATGAAGGTGACAGCGTGAATGCCTTGGCGGACAGCACGCAGATGGAAAGTTTTTTCAAGGCGAACGATCGCCCCGCGGGAGTTTTTCCGTGGCAGGAATACCTTGCCACGACGGGCTATTCCTTCGCCTGGTCGGATTCCGTAAAGATCGACAGCGCACGCGTGCAGTTCCTCGTGAACAGCGACGGCAGCGTTGTGTTCACACCGATGCCCTGGAAAACGACCGATTCCACCTCGCGGCAGTTCGAGCAGGTCGTTTATACGCTGATGCGGAAATTCTGGATATGGTATCCTTCCCAGCAAATGGATAACCGCAATTCAAAGCTGCGTAATATTCCCTGCAAAGTGACGATCACCATTTATGCCGTCGACAAAACGGTTTATGAACCCGGCGCAACCCAGGTTCCTGTAGTGCCCGATTTTCATTGAGCGCCATGCCCGGTTGGCCGGCCTGGCGTAACTTAGCTGCATAAATTCCCATCGCTGTGAAGACGCTGCTTGCGTTTGTTATGATCCTGCTTACCCCGGCTTTCCTTTTTGGCGGCGACGGAAGGGATACCGTTCCCGCCGGGATAATAACCGTGCGCCGGCCTTTGGTGAAAGCGGATATTACGGTTCGCTCCATTGTCTTTTACCCCGATTCGTCGCGGCGGAGCAACATGCATGTCGCAAAAGTTTCCCGCCATGAGATATTGATGTCCGATACGCTGGATGAAAAATTTCCGCCGAAAGTATTCGACCCGGCTCACTACGGCGGCGATTTCAATCCTGGAACCGTCCTGAAATACTACCCGGCTGATTCGGCGGATTACGCGTTGCTTTTCCGTGACCTGGATTTTTATTTCAGCTATGCTGACACGGTGAAATCCGACAGCGCGCGCTTCGAGATCATCGTGCGAAAAGACGGAACATCGGCTGTTAAACCTTTGCCGTGGAAACAAATGGATACGTCATCCGTCCGCCTGCAGAACACGGCGAAAACCGAAATCCAGAAACATCCCTACTGGTTCCCTGCGCGCCGGCACAAAAAACCGCGATCAAGGAAGATGAAGCGTGTCGATTCTGTGATCATTCTCGTGGTTTATGCCCGCGATCCTGCGTACGGGCGCCTGCTTCCGATGGAGATCATCGACAAATAAAAAACGCCGTCTCTCAACGGCGTCCTGGTTTCATCCGGGAAATTTTACCACGCGAAAAGCTTATACTTCTTCATCATCGCGTTCACCTCTTTTTTGACGGCGGCGATCTTTTTTTCATTCCCGTGATTCATGATCACTTCATCCATGAGCGATACGATCTTCGGGATCTGCCTTTCTTTTATTCCGCGCGTAGTGATGGCGGGCGATCCTACGCGAATGCCGGACGTGACGAAAGGTGATTTGTCGTCGAACGGAACCATGTTCTTATTGACGGTGATGTCGGCTTTCACGAGCGCATTTTCGGCCTGCTTGCCCGTGATGTTCTTCGAACGGAGATCGATCAGCATGCAGTGGTTGTCCGTTCCGCCCGAAATAACATGATAACCGCGCTTAACAAATTCACCGGCCATCACGGAAGCGTTCTTCACCACCTGCACAGCGTATTTCAGGAAGCTTTCGGAAAGCGCTTCGCCGTACGCGACGGCTTTGGCGGCGATCACATGCTCGAGCGGACCGCCCTGTGTGCCGGGGAATACAGCCGCATCGAGCAGCGCCGACATCATCTTCACTTCTCCTTTCGGCGTAGTGAGTCCCCACGGATTTTCGAAGTCTTTTCCCATGAAGATCATTCCGCCTCTCGGACCGCGCAGCGTTTTGTGTGTTGTCGTTGTCACGATGTGGCAATGCGGCAGCGGATCGTTGAGGATACCGCGTGCGATGAGGCCGGCCGGGTGGGAAATGTCCGCCATCAGCAAAGCTCCCACGCTGTCGGCGATCTTTCGCAGGCGTTCGTAATCCCAGTCACGTGAATAAGCGGAAGCGCCGCAGATGAGCAGTTTCGGTTTTTCTTTGTGCGCGATCGCTTCGACGTTG
>DASTSF010000423.1:0-10307 GCA_035760825.1 Bacteroidia bacterium | reverse complement strand
TAATCATTGTAAATGTCGAGCTCCACATCTTCCGTCACATAACCGAACGATATCTTCATGAAGAAACGGTCGAGCTGTGCGGCCGGGAGCGGGTACGTTCCTTCCATCTCGATCGGGTTTTGCGTGGCGATGGTGAAAAAGAATTTATCGAGGTGCCACGTGCGGTCGCCAACGGAGATCTGGTTTTCCGCCATGCATTCGAGCAGCGCGCTCTGCACTTTCGGGGAAGCGCGGTTGATCTCGTCGGCCAGCAGCACATTGGTAAAAAGCGGTCCTTTCTTGAAAATGAATTCTTTTTTCGACTCGTCGTAAATGTGTGAGCCGATCAGGTCCATCGGCAGCAGGTCGGGCGTGAACTGTATCCTCCGGAAAGCCACGGTTCCTTCGGGGTTGAGCGGCGCCTCGTCGAGTCCGCCGGAGATGGATTGCGCAAGCGCCTTCGCCATCTGCGTTTTACCCGCACCGGGATTGTCCTCGAGGAGAATGTGCCCGCGGCTGATCAGCGCCGTGATGACGTATTTTATTTCTTTCTGCTTTCCGCGGATGATCCTGCCGATGTTCATCGTCAGCAGCGCCAGCTTTTCCGCGTTCACGGAAATGTGTGTCTGTTCGGTCATGGTTGTTCTGGTTTTTCTTCGTTCCTGTCAATGCGTCTCCTGAAATAATGATTGGCTCTCCAGGGATAAAAATAGGCGGTTGCCGCCGGGAAAAATCCTTTTTTCTTCCGGATGGAAGCGAAAAGCCCGCTGCGGAAACGCTTCGTTATCCCGGTTGTTCTGGCATCCGCTGCGGCGCCGGAATATTTCAGCCCGAGATACATGCGCATGAACCCTGCGAAATCATTTTTGTAGACAGGGTCGATCTCATTCTCCGCATATTCGAGCGGCGTTTCCTCACCGCGGTATGTTCCCGCCATGTGATACGCGTACAAGGCAAGCCGGTACACACGGTACGCTTTCTCTTTCGGGTCGCGGGCCATGGCCGACCTGAACAGCAGCCCGAAGAGCCAGAGCAGCGGGAAAATCATGATCAGCACGATAATCCCGCCGGCGATGTACGCAAGGCGCAGGAAGATCGCCGCGAGCGTTGTTCCCTGCGCGGACTTTTCCTGCTTTTTCATTTCCTCCTGTTTCTTTTCTTCCGCCGATTCCTTCGGAATAATGTGTATCTCGTCGGCAATGATCGGTTTCGGGAATGCCTTCACCTGCGTTTCGATCTTTATTGTTTTCGAGGGAACCGGGACCTCTTTTGCCGCGTCGTCATACGAAACAACAAGAATGGAATCGCCCGGGTGGATGGCGGAGAGCGTCGTGTCTTTTTTTCCATAAACCACCCGGCAGACAGAAGCATCGACCTCGCGCGTGAACGTCGTATCAAGACGATAATCTTCGTTGAAGAAAATAATGCGGTTGAAATCCAGGCCGAGGTGCTTCGATTGCAGATCCGGCGCTGTCGCCGCTTTTCCGATCGCGACGAGCCAGGGTTCCGGCGGGGGAAGCGGCGGCGTTCCGTCGGGGCGCGGCGCTTCTTTCTGGTCTTCATTACCGATCGTCATGTCGAAATCCATCCAGCCGTACCCGGGGAAAAAGACCTGCGTCCACGCGTGCGCCTGGCTGGCGTAGAACCAGTACCAGCCGCGGTTCTTGTTGCTGCGGTCGATCGTGGCGAAACCCGTGGTGAAGCGGCTCGGAATTCCCGCCGAACGCAGCATCAGCATAGATGCGCCTGCGTAATACGTGCAGTAACCGACATGCGTCTTGAAAAGAAAATTCCGCAGCATCGACGCATTGGGAATATTAGGATCACTGTTCGAACCGGCATCGAGCGAATAGCGGAAAATGCGGTTGCCGTTTTTGTCTTTCTGCAGGAAATAATTCCGGATCGCGATCACTTTGTCAACCGGGGTCACAGCATCTTTCGTAATGCGCTGTGTAAGCGCCGTGATGGAATCGTAGAGAGCGCCGGACGGCATCGCCGTATAGTAAGAATACAGCAGCGAATCGGTGCCCGCATAGCTTTTCACGTTTCTCAATTCCGCGAAACGCTGCTGCTGAATTTCGTCGAGCGCAGGGTTTGCCGAAGGATTGTAAACGAAATACGCATTGTTCAGGTCGGACGCGTAGCATTTCACACGGTATGCAGACGTGAATAATTTCCCGAAGCTGGTGTCAACGGGAATCGTTTCGCAGAAATATGCGCCGCCCGGGGCAAGCAAGGCGTGGCTCCACGTATTCGACGAGATGTACACTTCAGCCGTTACGTCTTTCCGCATCAGCGTTGCAAATGAATTTTTGATCGGCGTGCTGTCGGTTTTGGAACGGTACAACGGGATAGACGAAGGATCGACATTGAACTCATCGAAGTACGGCATCTCCGGATCGCGGATGAAGCTTTCTTTTGCAGGATCGTATTTCGTGAGGTAATGATAAACGAAGTACAATGGTTTCGGCGAGCCGTCGGGGAAATAATTGTTCAGCTTGCTGCAGAACATGAGGTAATCGGCCTGGCTCTGCTTTTTCCCCATGGACATCGTGTCCTTCAGCCGGTAGCCCCCGCCGTTGGTATCATCCTTCCCGCCGTTCTTCTGCTTGTCGCCGTTCGGTCCGCGCTCGAGCAATCCGTTCTTTTCATCATACGGCCCGTTATTCCCATTGCCCTTGTTGTCCTGGCTTTCCACCTGCTGAAGCAGCTTCCGGATCATCTGCATCTTCATGTCGTCCGGCCTGCTCAGCCAGACGATCCCGAGGAGAATGGCGAGAAAAAGCGTGGTGCGCAGCAGCAGGTAGCCGATCTTTTTCCCGTCGGCATCCAGCATGGACGCCAGCTGTTCCGCAGCGAGCATCATGTACAGCGCATACGCGACGAAAGGTGCGATCGCCAGGAGAATATTTTCCGCCGTGGCATCTTCGCTTTTCAGTGTAAGCACCAGGATCGTTGTGATCGCGGAAAGAAAAAGCAGCGGAAGAATGATCCGCATCGGCTTGAAACGTTCGAGGAGAAAACCGGTGATCCAGCCGCCGATGAAAAGCGTAGAGAAGAGATCGAATTCTGTTTTGACGAGGAAATAATCGAACTCGCCGGAGACGTTTGAAATTATTTTACCGGTCACAAACCAGGCGATCCAGATCAGCAGGAACGTGACGAGAAAACGCACACGAAAAAAATACAGCGAATAGGCAACGGCAAGTCCTGCACCGAAAAACAGCGCCTGCAGGCCGAGGTCCGTATCCAGCGAAGTATAGCGCAGGTCAATGGCGCGCAGCACGAAATACGAAGCGGCGAGCGTCGGAACGAGAATGAACAGCCAGCGCATCAGCAGCTGGAGAAACGTTCTCCGGTCGGTATTTGCTTTTCCGTTCATTCGTTACCAGGTGAAACCAGCCAGCCGTTCCCGCGCACCGCCAGCATGCCGGCGATCTCCCTTTCATTTTTTTTCAGCTCGCTTCTCAGCGGCGATAACAGCCAGGGACGGCGCAGGTGATCATATGGTCTGGGAGACGGTGCAATAAACAGATCTTTCATGTGCATGCGAAATGGCGAAGGGATCGCTTCCGAAAGACGAACCACGGCCACCGGGATATACGCCGGGATCATCCCGAGCAGGCGATACACTTCAGCCGGTGCAACGAGCGAGGAAAGACAAACGAAAGCTGCATTCCGGGGCGCGATGAACGAGGAAGGCGGCATGTTTTTCTGCCACGATGCAGACGTAATGCGAAGCATCTCCGGTTTTCCTTCTTCCTCACCGATCACCGGCAATTGCTGGTCAGCGGGCATGCGCATTTCAAAACCGTTCTTTTCGAGCGTTTCATACAGGTTGCGCACTTTATCCTTGTAACGGTTGAGCAGCTCCGCCAGGTAAATTCCTTCGTCCGGGGAAGATGTTTCACGGAAATAGCTCACGTAAAAATAAAGCTGGCTCGCATACGGATCCATTGTTTCCGGGATGCGCACGACAAGCTCCCCGTTCCTCGCGTAGATCTTCCACACGATCCTGCGCACATCGTCACCCGTTTCAAAATCTTTATAGTTGAGGTATTCACCCACGACGCGTTTCGGTATCTCGATACGTTCGGTCTGCTCTTCCGTCGCCTGCGGTTCCGCTTTTGCGCTGAGCGGTTGCTGCGCGCGCGGCAGAGTGATCAGCTGCTTCGTGAAATGGATCGTCACGGGCAGCGCAATGATCCCGAGAATATCGGTGAACTGGAACTGCACTTCTTCCACATCGTAAATGCCGCGGTCGTTGAGCAAAGTTCTTCCCTGCCCTGAAACGCCGTAACGCAGCAGTTTCTTCCGTTCGTACAGGTTTTCATTCAGCAGGAACAGCGGCGAAGTGCGCATACCTGAAAAAACGATACGCGCCCGCACATTTCCGAGGAACGGGCGAAGCAGCCCGCGCAGTGAAACTCTCACAGGCACCCAGCCGGCTTCCGTTGTTTCGTCATCACCGAAAGTGATGCGCAGGCCGAGATCGCGCTTGCGCGTATGAAAAAAGAAATACGCCCACGCGGCGGAAGCGGTGAGTATGGAAAAACCGAGAACAGCAAGCAAGGTGGTGGAGATAAACTTCAGCGTCAACTGCATGATCACGTGAAGGTTGTGCTCCGTGGGAGAATCGTCCGGCGCAAAATAATCGCCGATATAATGAAAGGCGACCAGCAGAAAAATAAAAAAAACAATAAGCTGCCAGCGGGCAACCGTAAAATTCAGCCAGTATGCGATCTTCCGTATAAACATAAAGGCATTTTGCCTCCTCCTTAAAATTAACAATATTGGCCACGCCCCGGCCTGCGTTTTGAATAAATGGCAGGAGATTAACAATAGTTGGGATTCGATCCGGAAAGTGACGGGTGAATATACCAGTTCTTATGTACGAAATCCCGGACAGCCAGCTGTTCCCGGCTATCGCCCGAATGGGTACCGGGTTCTTTTTTAGCGCCGCGGCATCTTTGCCGGAAATCTTTGCGCAACAATTCGTGTTCAAAGTTGGAGGGTTGGAAAGGTTGGACGACAACCGAAACGCGATAAACTGAAAACCATTTTTCAACCACAAAGAACACGAAGTTTTTCACAAAGTGCACGAAGGAAAACGGAAACAATTCAAGTTCAAAGTTGGAAAGTTGAAAGGTTTGAAAGTTGAAAAGCTGGAATGACAAACGAAACGATAAACTGAAAACCATTTTTTAACCACAAAGAACACGAAGTTTTTCACAAAGTGCACGAAGGAAAACGGAAACAATTCAAGTTCAAAGTTGGAAAGTTGAAAGGTTTGAAAGTTGAAAAGCTGGAATGACAAACGAAGTACGATAAACTGAAAACCATTTTTTAACTACAGAGAATCACGGAGGCCGCTTCACAGAGGAAACACGGAGAACAACGGTCAACGCCGTTCAGGCCAGGACACAATTCAAACCCGAAACTGAAAATTTCTTTTTAACACAGAGAATCACGGAGGTCGCTTCACAGAGGAAACACGGAGAACAACGGTCAACGCGGTTCAGGTTTGGGCAAACCCGAAACTCCAAACCGGGAACGGTTAACCAGCAATGAGAAAAAAGCCGCGGGCGACCGAAATTCTGTAAATGCGTACCTTTGCGTCTCTCAACCATTACCGCTGAACATGAACTATCTCGATTTCGAGAAACCCATTGCAGAGCTCGTGGAGCTTCGCGACAAGATGTTGCAGACCGCTGAAAAAAGCAAGGCCGATATTTCCGCTTCGCTGAAAGACATCGACGAGCAGATCTTCGCCAAGCGTAAAGAGATTTACGGCAACCTTACGCCGTGGCAGCGTGTGCAGGTTTCACGCCACCCGGATCGTCCGTACACGCTCGATTACATCAAGGCGCTTTGCGGCGACTCGTTCATCGAGCTGCATGGCGACCGCACCGTGAAGGACGACAAAGCGATGGTGGGCGGATTCGGATCGCTCGAAGGAAGATCGGTGATGTTCATCGGCCAGCAGAAAGGACGCAACACAAAACTGCGCCAGTTCCACAATTTCGGAATGGCCAACCCGGAAGGTTACCGCAAGGCGCTGCGCCTGATGAAGCTCGCGGAAAAATTCGGCAAGCCCGTGGTGACGCTCATCGACACACCCGGCGCATTCCCCGGTCTCGAAGCGGAAGAGCGCGGACAAGGCGAAGCGATCGCACGCAATCTTCTCGAAATGTCGCGGCTGAAAGTTCCTGTGATCTGCATCATCATCGGCGAAGGAGCTTCCGGCGGCGCGCTGGGCATCGGCATCGGCGACAAAGTGCTCATGCTCGAGAACAGCTGGTATTCGGTTATCTCGCCCGAGAACTGTTCCACTATCCTGTGGCGCAGCTGGGACAACAAGGAAAAAGCCGCCGTCGCGCTCAAGCTTACCGCCGACGACATGATGTCGCAGGGACTTGTGGACGGCGTGATCCGCGAACCTGTCGGTGGTGCGCACACAAACTGGGAAGAAACGTTCGCCTCTGTGAAAGCGGAAATCCTCTCGCAGCTCGATGAGCTCGGCAAAAAGAAGGTGAACGATCTCGTGAAAACGCGCATCGATAAATTCTGCCACATGGGCGTGGTGATCGAATGATGCGCCGGGAAACCCGAAGCTTAAAAAATAATTTTCTACCGGTTAAACCACCACTCCACGTCTTTCGCGGAATCCGGCAGGCTTACCGTATGCTGCATCGCAGCTCCTGAATAATCATAAACATTGACGTTCACTCCTTCGGCGGAAAGAACAGAATTATCCACATCGTTATAGCGGACCTGCTGCGCGTTCACACCACTCTTCCACGTGAGCAATCCCACCGGCGAATAAGTGAATTTGTAAATGTTCGAATTGTCCATCGCGATGAGCAGGGTAGTGCTGTCGACCTGCGTCGCTGACGTCACCCTTCCTGCGGGCAGCGTGATCGGTTCCCAGAAACCGTTCGAGGCATAATCGTAGATGAGCAGCTTTCCCTGTGCGCCGCTGTTGCCCACGACGAAAACTTCGTTGTCACTTTTCGCAAACATATCCACCACGTTCAGTCCTGCGTTCGTTTCCTGCAGGCGCCCGCCCGCCGAGCTGTACACCACCATCTTCACATTCGAAGAAGCGACGTCCTTCTGCTCGGAAAAAATACGATCTCCGCTCTGCAGCAGGTGCAGCGGGGCATAACCGTTGTCACCCGTTCCCGTGTATTTTACCGCGCCCGCTTCATCGTACGAATGAAAAGCGCTGTAGCCCGGCTGCGCCACCCAGAGCCGTGATCCGTAGACGGACATCGGTCCCCAGCTCGCGCCGTTCGTGATCACGGGCGATACCGACCAGGAAGACGAAGTGGTGTCGAGGTTCAGCGCACGCAGAAGTCCGAACGAATAGCCGTCGATGTACAGCTGCTGCCAGTAAGAGCTGACGGCCATGTCAGTGAAATCACTTGAAAAATAACCGAAGGCGGACGCGCTCCAGGATGTATCGCATTTATACACGTCTACCGTTCCGGACGCGGGCAGGGTGGCGGCAAAAAAACCTTTCGTCGCACGCGGAATGCCGGTGATGTTGATGGAGAGATACTGCCGCGTAAAATTGGCTCCGTTGTGCGCTTCCGCTACAAGATAATAGGCTCCGGAAGGAAGACGGTGATTATCGATGATGTAATAAATGGTAACATCCATCGACGTCCCGCTGAGGTTCGCCCTCACCGTAGAGGCTACAGGTCCGAGCTGCTGGTCCGTAAGCTTGACGTCTACATACACGAGCCCGCTTTCATCCGCCAGGTGAAGCTGTATGCAGATCGTGTCCGTCACATTCACCTGCGCGCCCTGCGCGGGTGAAATGAATTGAACGACCGGTGCTGAAGTGGTCTCGTTATCCTTTTTACAGGAAAACGCAGCAAAGCCGAGAAGAAAAATGACGGGAAGTATTTTACGCATAAGAGTAAGTTACAAAATTAACAGCAGGAAGACTGGCCGGCCAAGGCAGCCACGATCTCTTTTCACTAATTTTGAACAGATGTACATTCCTCCGCATTTCCGCAATGAAAATGAGAAAGAGCTAACGGCGTTCATCACGCATCACCCGATGGCGATGATCGCGAGCAACGGGGAAACGGTTCCGGATGTCACGCATCTTCCGTTCCATCTCGTGCAATCCGGCGGGAAACAATTCCTCGAAAGTCATTTTTCCGCTGCGAATCCTCATGCAGGCACGCTTAGTGAGAATGCGGAAGTGATCGTCATTTTCTCCGGTCCCAACGCTTACATTTCCCCCGTTCATTACGAGAAACCGCAGAACGTGCCCACCTGGAATTTTATCGCCGTGCACGTGCACGGAAAAATTCATTTTCACACGGAAGAAGACCGCTCGCTGGAAATTCTCCGGAATACGATCGGCGCCCACGACCCGGCCTGGCTGGAAAATTTCAACGCGCTTGACACCTCCTATCTTTCCGCGATGATCAAAGGCATTCGGGCATTTTCAGTGGAGATCACCGCGTTCGAAGGAAAATACAAGCTGAGCCAGAACCGCACCGGGAGCGAAAGAAAAAACATCACCGATCATCTTTCGCTTTTCCCGGAAGGTGCTCCGCAACAGGAAATTTCCGGTTACATGTCACGCAACAAAAAACCATGAAGAAATTTTTCATCACGCTCATTCCCCTTCTCACCGGGGCGATGCTTTCCGCGCAGCTGCCCGAATGCGATATCTGGGTCTTTGACTTTTCCTCTTACAACAGCCGGTTCACATTCCGCAACGGGTTCAACGTTACCGATCATAAAGGATACGACAACCAGCCCTGCTTTTCGGAGAGCGGATCGTACATGCTCTGGACTTCGCAGCGCGACAGCCTCGGAACGGACATTTACCGCTACGATTTCAGCAACAAGGCTATCAAACGCATTACACAAACGGCGTACAGCGAATATTCGCCCACGTACATGGACGGCAACAAGTACATTTCCGCGGTTGTCGTGGAAAAAGACAGCGTGCAGCGCCTGTGGAAATACAACAAAATGACGGGAGAAGGAACGGTGCTGATGCCGCGTGTAACGCAGGTCGGTTATCATTGCTGGTACGACAGCAGGACGGTGTTCCTGTTCAAAGTGACGGAACCTTCCACGCTCGAGATCGCGAACGCTGCTTCGGGTGTGACGAAAGTCTGCGCCGGCAACGTGGGCCGCTGCATGCAGGTCTGGCATTCCCCGAAAGCGAAGCTGCTGCTGTACGAAATCGACGACGGGAAAGGAAATTTCACGATCCGCGCGCTGAACGGTTCTGGAATGAACGTCGCTGATTTCGCACCCGTAGCGCTGCCGGAAGGCTGCCAGGATTTTGCGCTGGATGCGAACGATAATATTTTCGCGGCGAAAGAGGCAAAGCTTTACCAGTGGAAGATCGGCAGCAGCACGGAATGGGCGCTCGCAGCGGATTTCGGCGGGAACGGCCTGCATTCGATCACACGCATCGCCATCAGCAGCTCGGGTCACAAGATCGCGCTGGTGGATAACAACTGAGACATGAAAGAAAAAACATATCTCCCGGTTCTTTCGCGTAAAACATTTTACCGGAAGCTTCGCCGCAATTTCATCTACGCGCTCGTGATGCTTTTTATTTCCCTGTCCATCGGAATGGGCGGATACCACAGCATCTGCAACCTTTCGTGGATCGATTCCCTGCTCAATGCGTGCATGATCCTGACGGGAATGGGCCCGGTGAACGCGATGACAACCTCGGGCGCGAAATTATTCGCTTCATTCTACGCATTATTCAGCGGCGTGGCTTTCCTGACAACCGTGGGCATGGTGCTCGCACCGATCATTCACCGCATGATGCATTTCTTCCACATGGAAGAAGAAGAGTAACCGCAATGGAAACCTGCGCCGGAAATATCCGCATCAACGATCACCGTGAAGAAAGTGATTTCGCATTCGTTCACCGCGAGATCGCACAAAGCTACTGGGCGAAAGGGATCCCGGCGGACATCATGAAAAAAGCGATGGACCATTCCATCTGCTTTAATGTTTTCATTGACGGAAAGCAGGCCGGCTTCGCACGCGTCATCACGGACAAAGCGACATACGCGTATCTCTGCGACGTGGTCATCACGGAATCGCAGCGCGGGAAAGGACTCGGGAAAATGCTCATGCGCTTCATCATGGATCATCCCGACCTGCAGGGACTGCGCAAATTCGCGCTCGGCACGCATGATGCGCACGGGCTGTATGAAAAATTCGGTTTCTGCGTGGCTGAACATCCCGAACGCCTGATGGAAATACGCGTGCAGGATATTTACCTGAAGAAAAAACAATAGGGAGATCCCGGGCCAGGGACGACGGGC
>DASTSF010000422.1:0-3572 GCA_035760825.1 Bacteroidia bacterium | reverse complement strand
CCACGTTGTAACCGAGCTTGCGAAGACTCATCTGAATGTCTTTGGCGACAATGCTTTCGTCTTCGACGATGAGAATGTTGGTTTTGGACATTTTCTTGATCAGGCGTTACCGGAAAGGCCGGCAAATTCGATGGTGAATTTAGTTCCTTTTTTCGTATCCAGCTTTATTTTGCCGTTGATTTGCTCGACGAGCGAAACGACCAGCTGTAATCCAAGCGATTCTGTGTTTCTGAAATCGAAATCATCGGGCAGCCCTTTCCCGTTATCCGAAATGCTGAGCTCGATGCGGTCTTTCCGCTGGCGAAGCACGAGGTTGATCTCACCGCTTTTCCCCGGCTGGAACGCATACTTGAGCGCGTTGGACAACAATTCGTTGATGATAAGTCCGCAGGGAATGGCGGTATCGAGGTGCAGCTTCACCGGGTCCAGCTGGAGGTTGAGCTCCGGCGGAGAATCCGAAGACGAATACGAATGCACGAGATTCCGCGCAATGTTACTCACGTATTCCTGGAAGCTGATGTTGGAAAAGTCTTTTGTCTGGTAAAGACTTTCGTGTACGAAGGCCATCGATTTGATCCTGTTCTGGCTTTCGACGAGAATCTCGAGGATTTTTTTGTCGCGCACATACGACGACTGGAGATTGAGAATGCTCGATATTACCTGCAGGTTGTTTTTCACGCGGTGGTGAACCTCCTTCAGCAGCACTTCCTTCTCCTTGAGCGAGAGGCGCAGGTTGTCATCCGCGCGTTTTTTATCGGTAATGTCATTGGCGATGCAGGAAACCTCCACCACGGTTTCGTTCTCGTCGACGATCGGGTTCAGGAATATTTCCCGCCACGTATTTTCACCGGAAGGCGTGACGAAATTCACTTCGAAGTTCTGCGGTTTTCCCTCGAGCGTCTCCTGCAGCCGTTCGATCCAGAAGTTGTTGTAATTTTCTTCGGAAACCATTTTCCCGCTCGTCATCGGCATACCGATGTAGGCCGTGGCGTTGTAGTTTCTTTTCAGCCAGCGGGCCTGGTTATCGTTGAACGATGTGAGACGGAAATTCCTGTCGACAGTCCAGATCATGTGCGAGCTGCTCTCGATGATCGCCTCCAGCTTGGCGGCCTGCAGGCGGATCTGCTCTTCCGCTCTTCGTTTGGGCGTAAGATCTTCGTAAACGTAAATGAAGTACAGCGGTTTCCTGTTTTCGCCGCGCACCAGCGAGATCGTAACGTTGACGATGACCTCGCTTCCGTTCTTGTGGCGGTAGCGGTGCTCGTCGATAATCCGTTCGAAACCGCGGCGGATAAATTCGCTGCCGGCCGGCAGGCGGCTCAGGTCGCCGGGAATGCGCAGATCGAAAACCGTTTTCCCGGTCAGCTCCTCGGGTGAATACCCGAGCATGTCACACAGGCGCTGGTTGACATCGAGGAATTTATCGCTGTCGGTATCAATGAGCGCAATGCCGATGTATGCCTGCGAATAGATCGCGCGGTATTTTTCTTCGCTGAGGCGCAGCTCGTTCTCCGCCTGTTTGCTCTTGGTGATGTCGCGCGAAACACCCATCGATCCGATAACGTTCCCGTTCATATCACGCAGGGCGCTGGCCGAAAGGAACGCCGTAAATATTTCTCCGTTCTTTCTTTTATTTTCCACCTCACCTGAAAAAAAGCCGTTGCCTTCCACCAGTATTTTCATCACACCGTGCCGCTGGTCCGGGTCGGAGTAGAGCGATGTCACTTTTTTCCCGAGGATCTCTTCCCGCGTATAGCCGAACGCTTCCTGCGCCGCTTTGTTGAATTCCATGATCCGCCCTTCATTGTCCGAAGCGCAGATCATATCGAGCGAGCTGTCGATCAGGAGGCGGAGGTATTTCTGTGTTTCAAAAAGCTCTTTTTCCGTGCGTTTTCTTTCTTCGATCTCCGACTCGAGCCGGCGGTTCGTTTCTTCGGCAACCTGCAGGCGAAGCTGCTCTTTTTCCAGCTGGCGCTCCGCCGTGATGTTGCGCAGGAAAACCAGGATGGACTGCCGGCCGAGGTAATTGTAAATAACCGGTTTGGATTCGCACTTGATTATTTTTCCATCGGGGTGAAGGATCTCTATCACCTCGAACGGCACGTTTCGTCCGCTTGCTATTTCCTTTATCCGTTCGGCGGAAACCAGGCGCTGGGCAGGAGAAAGAAATTCGAGCAGCGTATGCCCGATCAGTTTTTCTTCGCTGTCCTGGCCGGATATTTCCACCGCCGCCTTGTTGGCAAAAATTATTTTCTGATCAAACCCTGAAACAACAATTCCGTTCGGGTCGTTATCGATGAGTCCTTTATAGCTTTCGCGGCTGTTGAACAGCTCATTCTCCGCTTCCTGCCGCTGCGTCACGTCGCGGGAAATTCCTTCGAGACCGATCACTTTCCCGAACTCATCCAGGATAGGACGGTTCCTCGTTTCAATCCACACCACCTGCCCGTCTTTCCGGATATTTTTAAGCAGGAGCGGCTCGCTTTCCGGAGAAAAAACCTTGGACGAATTCTGCAGCATAAGCTCCGTGGCGTGCCGCATTTTCGGAAGGTCGTCGGGGTGAATGGATCTTTCTCCGGTATTAAAATCCGAATAATATTCTTCCGGAGAATAACCCAGGATGTGCTCGACAGATGCGCTGATGAATTCGTAATGCGGCTGCGGAACGAACAGGAAACGGTAAATGATGTCCGTTGCGTTTTCCGCCAGCATGCGGAAGCGTTCTTCGCTCACCCGCAGTTTTTCCAGCGCGTTGGACTGGACCGTTACGTCACGTGCAACACCGAATACGTCGGTCTGGTTTCCTTCGCTGTCAAACCCGGGAATTATTTTTTCTTCTATCCACCTGTATTCCCCCGTTTTCCGGTTGCGGTAACGGTAATGGAACACCTTCGGTTTTTTTTCGCGTTGCTGTTCATCGGCAATACGGCGGATGACCTCAAGGTCGTCGGGGTGGCATTCCGACAAAAAATTCTTCTGGTCTTTCAGGAATTCCTCGCGGCTGACGCCGAAAACTTTTTCCACGTTGCTGCCGACGAAACGTATACGCTCTCCGACGGGAAGAGAAAGGTCAAGATGGTAAACAACCTCGTCTATCGTATTGAGCACGCGCTCCAGCGCGATCGTGCTTTCGATGAGCTTCCATTCTTTTTCAAGACGGTCCGTAACATCGCGCATGATCCCGAGGTTCGCGCTGTGGTTTCCTTCGGCATCGAACTGGGGATAAACTTTTTCTTCGATCCAGATATACCGGTGCATCACCGGGTGATGGTACCGGTATACGAATGTCTGCGGGCGTTTTTCCTCCCGCAGTTTTTTTGCGGTTTCAAAAATTCCCGGCTGATCTTCCGGGTGACAATGATCGAGTATGACCGTCGGGCGTTTTATATATTCCTCGCGGGAAACGCCGAGCACCTGCTCGAATTTGTTGCTGACAAAACGCAAGGTTCTTCCGCCGTCCTTATGCAGGTTGACGTAATAAACAACCTCGTCTATCTTATCCAGGATCTCATTGGTGCGCGTCGCTGTATCGTCTGCAAAACTTTCATCGAGATCTACTTTCAGCGGGGGAC
>DASTSF010000421.1:0-2755 GCA_035760825.1 Bacteroidia bacterium | reverse complement strand
AAGTAAAAACGACCGGTGACTTATGTTTTCATCTGGCCGGGCAAAGGGCGAAAGGTTTTTTCCTGCTGCTGCCCGGGGATTGTTTTCCGAAGGCAATTCCCGGATTTTGGTGCAGGTAATCGTTTTTCAGCACGATTTTTGCTGTAAATTGCGACGCAAACACAAGTCTTAATTTCATTTACAAAACCATGAAAAAATTACTACTGCTTTTCAGCATCGCCTCTTCATTTTCACTCACCGCCGGCAACTTTTTCAGGCTGACCGATTACCCGGTCGCTGCGAATGCGTATGCGTTCCTGCCTGCGGATGACACGAATAAAACCGACGCTTCCGGCAACAAGAACGGTTTCTGGATCGAGCGTACGGGTGCGTTCGACTGGGAAGGTTATTACGTCGGAGGAAAACGCGAAGGAACCTGGGCGGGCTACCCGGTCGGACTCACGATGCCTTCCTACATCGATAATTATCACGCAGGGAAAAAGAACGGCATGTCCATGAGCATCGACCGCGCCGGGTACATTTCGCAGATCGCCACGTACAAGGACGATTCGCTGGACGGCGTAAAACGCGCATTCTTCACGGGCGGCCGTCTCAAAAGCGAGGAGTATTACAAGAACGGCCAGCTCAACGGGAAACGCACGATCTACAACAGCAGCAACAAAGTGCAGGAAGACGGGTTCTGGGTGAACGGCAAGCGCACGGGTGTTGCCCGCTGGTATTATTCCGACGGAAAAGTGTTCGCTGAATCAACCTATAAAGACGGTCTTATGAACGGCCCGAGCGTAAGCTATTACGAGAACGGCAACAAAGCCACCACGGTCAACTACGTGAACGATATGCAGGAAGGCGACTTCAATGAATTTTATGAAGACGGAAAGCTGAAGACGAAAGGAACATACGTTCACAACCTCGAGGAAGGCGTATGGATCACCTATTATGAGAGCGGAAAAATTTTCGAAACCGGGAAATACGTGCACGGCAAGCGCGACGGAAACTGGTCGCAGGCTTCGGAAGATGGAAAAACGAAAGTGAAGCTGACGTACAAAGCAGGCACGCTTGTTTCAGGAAAAGAAATGCAGCCCATGCCCATCGCTCCCGCACCGGTGACGAACCCGCCGGCCAACAATCCTCCGCCGAAAAAAGGACATTGATCTTTTCAGCAAAAAATGAATGAAAGGCCGCGTCGCAGGACCGGCCTTTTTTCATGCTTTTTTTACATGGTGTTTGCCGGGGCTGAAAACGATCCGCCGGTTTTTGTACATTTAAGCGGCATCATGAAACTTCGTATCCTTTTTCTCTTCACCGCGCTGGCGCCGCATTTGCATGCGCAGCTGTTTCAGTGGGCGCATGGCTTCGGCAGCCAGTACCAGAACAACATCAGTACCTCGGTCAAATACGACAAGCAGGGCGATTGCTTCATCTCCGGGTATTTCCGGGGTACCGTCGACTTCGATCCCGGACCTGCCGTGCACAGCCTGGCGGCTTCCGGGCGCGCGATGTACATTGCGAAGTTCGATACGTACGGGAATTATGCCTGGGCGATAGACGTCGATATGGGCGGGAACACATACTATGGATTTACGCTCGACGTTGATTCCGCGGAGAACGTGCTTCTTTCCGGGACATTCAACGGCACCGCAGATTTCGATCCGGGTCCGGGCGTTTATTCGCTCACCAGTATCTCGAACCAGGATGGGCTTGTGGCGAAGTACGATGCCAATGGAAATTTCGTGTGGGCTTTCACGATCGGCGCAAATGGCGGAAGCACATTCGTCGCGTCGGATAACCAGGCTGATGTTATCGTCTGCGGAGGATTCACCGGCGCGTCCGTGGATTTCGATCCCGGCACCGGCGTCAGCACGATGTCCACTACCGGTAATGCGAACGGAACGTTCATCGCCAAATACGATGCAGGCGGGAATTATCTCTGGTCCAAAAGCATCAGCTCTCCTGTACAGGGCTCCAGCGTGCTGGCGGAATCGGTTTCTGCAATGCCCGGCGGGGACATTATCGTTTCCGGGTTTCTGAATTATACTGCGGATTTCGATCCGGGCCCAGGAGTTGATACGGTCTCCACCAGCTGGCAGAACAAAACGTTCATCGCCCGATATGATGCGAACGGAAATTTCATTTCTGTTTTCGCGATACAGATGAGCGAATACCTGCATGGAACCAAAAGCAGGGTTGATATCAACGGGAATATTTTTCTCGGCGGATCATTTCAGGCCACGGCGGATATGGACCCGGGTCCCGGTGTAAGCACGCTTTCCGCGCTGGGATATTGTTCTTCCTTCATTGCGAAATACGATCCCTCGGGCAACCTGCAATGGGCGCACAGCTTCGGGCACAGCTCGACGTACACGGCGGGGATGTCTCTTGACTGCGACCTGGCCGGAAATGTTTTTCTCACCGGCTATTTTTCCGACACGGTGGATTTCGATCCCGGTCCGGGCGTTGCAGATCTTATTTCGGATACAGCGCGTGATGCGTACGTTGTTCGTTACGATAGCAATGGAAATTACACGGGCGGGTTCAATATCCCCACTGCGCATGGCTATTCCATCGCCGCCGACTGGAACGGATCCATTTATCTCACCGGAACTTTTTTCTCACCGCATTCCGATTTCGATCCGGAGCCGCCTGTGTACGCGCTTACGCCTTTGGGCCAGCAGGATTTTTACATCGCAAAATATGCTTCGCTCCCGTTGAGCGTTGAACAGGATTCGCCGGTAAATGAAATGACGGTTTTCCCCGA